>JAOZKQ010000210.1 GCA_029935275.1 Bacteroidales bacterium
AAGATACAAACTTCCGGTCAATTTTCAAAATACAATGAATAAGGTTCTTACAGGATAATTTTTGATGTGTAATGATATGTTAACGATAGTGTTTAAATAGAATGAATGATTCATCCTAAATTTTGTTTTCGACAATTGTCTTATTACATTTGTGCAAATCAAACTTCATCAAGCTGAATCTAATTAAATCAATGAAATACAGGCTGAATATTATATTTTTTATTTTTCTGATTGTTCTTACTCCCAGGCTTGCTAATAGCCAGGAAACCAGTACTAAAATTGTTAAATCAACAGAAAAAGTTCTGATTGAAGGCAATGTTTATTATATACATTCGGTAAAAAAAGGAGAAACGGTTTATTCAATCTGTAAGACCTATGATATTTCACCAAAATTACTTTCAAAAGAAAACCCGTCGGTAATTATAGGATTACAAGCAGGACAAGTGCTGAAAATCCCTGAAAACACAAAACAAGAAAAAGACCAGGTTATCAATAAAAAATATATATTTCATAAAATTAAAAAGGGTGAAACCTATTATTCTATTTCAAAACAATATAATATTACTGTTCAGGAAATCAAGGATATAAATCCTGGCCTTGACATCAATGATATTGCAGAAGATACTATAATAAAGATACCCAGAATTGATTTCCATCAGGATGTCACTCAATTTGAAACACAAAAAGAATCCTACTTTTTCTATAAGGTTAAAAAGAGAGAATCATTCGCAAGCATTGCAGCTAAATTTGACATTACCAAAAAGGAACTACAAGATGTAAATCCTGATATACAAAAAAGGTTAAGAAAAGGTGTTGTAATTAAAGTTCCTGAAAAACCAGAATTAATAGAAGAGACCGAAATTTTCGTTGAAGATGAAGTTATTACGGACACCCTATTTGTACAGGATACGATATGTAATAAACAGGTACCTGCCTACTTTACCAATAAAGTAAGAGTGGCTCTTTTATTGCCATTGTTCCTTGAAGAAAATGATGTACGTGAGTTTATTGATTCAAGCCAGGTTGATCAGTTCGGGAAAAAAAAATACAAAACCATTACCCGGGATGACGATTGGATTTATAATAAAAGTTTCCGGTTTATAGAATTCTATGAAGGAGCATTAATTGCAATGCAGAAACTGCAGGAAAGAGGAATGCAAATTGAATTAAAAGTTCTTGATTCGGAACAGAATCCAAAGAAAGTAAAAAACCTCATCGATAGTGGAGAACTGGATAACCAGGATATGATTATCGGGCCGGTTTATTCCACAAATGTTAAAATGGTCACTGATTACCTTGAGGACAAAAATACCCTGATCATTTCTCCTTTTGCTCAAAAGGAGGATTTATTATATGGAAACCCATCCCTGTTTCAGGCAAAACCATCATACTCTGCTGAATCAGAAACTTTATCAGGTATAGTATCAAGAGATTACGGGAAAAATATTATTCTGGTAAGACCTGACGATAGCCTTAACATTGAAAATATTAATCTTTTTAAATGGAGGTTGTATGATTCATTAAAACAATACGGACCGGTTGAAAATGTAATTCTTAAAGAAGTATTCTTTCTAAAAGACCGTGCCCGCAGGGATACCATCAATGAGATCAAAGATGCCATGGTACTTGATGAACCGAACACAATTATAGTACTTTCTCAAAAAGAAACTTTTGTAAGTGAGGTTCTTGCAAAAATATTCCCCCTGTCTAAAGATTATGACCTAAAAGTTTATGGGTTTCCAGCCTGGCAACAATTCAGGAACATTCAACTGGATTATTTCCATCAGTTGGATCTTTATCTCTGTTCTCCTTATCATTTGGATTATAATAAAGAAAGTGTAATTAACTTTTTAGATATTTATAGAACCAAATTTAAAACAGAGCCTGTACCATTTAGCTTTGCATGGACCGGCCATGATATAACCACCTATTTTCTGTCAGCTTTTGCAATGTATGGCAATGATTTATTGAAATGCTACCCTTGTTATAAATCAGATTTATTGATAACCGGATTTGAATTCAAAAGAACAGCTAATAATGGTGGAGCAATTAATCAACGCTTATTTCTTTTGCAGTACACCAAGAATTTCAGGGAAGAAGTTCTAAGCTTACCTCCAAGACCACCCATTTTTACACCTGAAGATGGATATTTCTTTATAAATGAGAGTAAATAAGACGTAATTTGTAGGTGAATAGTTTACTTTTGCACAGGAATAATTTAATCAATAAAAAATATCTCAAGTTTATTCTTCATGAAAAAGAAAGGACGTACCAAAAAAGTTAAAAAAAAGGGCTCTGGAAGACTAAAGCAATTCTTCCATGACGAGCGATTGAAACTGGCCGTAGGTATCTTTTTCGTACTGCTTGCCTTATACCTGTTAGTTGCCCTTATTTCATACCTGTTTACATGGAAGACCGATCAAAGTTTTGAGTATTCTGGAATATTATCTGATCCAAATATACCAGTAGAAAACTGGGCAGGTAAAACCGGCGCATACATTGGAAACCTCCTAATTAACAAATGGTTTGGTATTGCTTCTTTTTTCATTCCTGTTTTATTTGTTTTAATTGGGCTTAGAACTTTGGGTATTAGGGCCTTATCCTATGGGAGAATCATATTAAAAAGTCTTATAGGCATGGTTCTCATTTCTATAACATTAGGTTTTTTAGCCGGACCGCAGACCACATTTCTTGGAAGTGGCCCGGGAGGTGGCCATGGATATATGATCAATCTCTGGTTAAGCTCTATCCTTGGGAAAGTTGGTACAGGATTTTTGTTGTTATTTCTGGACTTCTCTTTTATACTTTTCTCTTTTAAGCCTGTTCTTTCATGGTTTAAGAAAAAAATAAATAAAAATGATATTGATCCTGACAGGCTCACTCAAAACGAAAATCCTCCATCTAGCCTTGATGTGGATGATATGGAAGTTATTACTCCTGAGAAAGATGATGAGAATTCTATTGCCCATCTTGAAGCAAATACACCAGACCCACACTTAGAGTTTAAAACTAAGACAATTGGCAGAGACGAAAACAAGGAAAAAGAAACTGAAATAGAGCTAAGCATAGAAGAAAAGAAAAAAGAGGAAACAATTAATGGAAAGCATATAAAACCAAATTTTCAAGAGAATTATGATCCAAAACTTGATTTATCGGAATACCAGGCACCCTCCGTTCAACTTTTAAAAGACCATTATTCCAATAATTCAAACGTTAGTAAAGAAGAGCTTTTAAATAATAAAAATAAAATTGTAGAAACCCTGCGGCATTATAAAATTGAAATCAACAAGATAAAAGCCACCATAGGACCTACAATAACTTTATATGAAATTATACCTGCGCCTGGAGTAAGAATTGCCAAGATTAAAAATCTGGAAGATGATATTGCATTAAGTTTATCTGCTCTGGGTATAAGGATTATTGCCCCAATGCCAGGAAAAGGAACAATAGGCATTGAAGTACCTAACCAAAACCCAGATGTTGTTTCGATGAAAACAATGGTATCCTCCAGAAGGTTCCAGGATGCTCATATGGAACTACCAATTGCCCTGGGGAAAACCATTTCTAATGAAACTTATGTCTTTGATCTAACTAAAATGCCTCACCTACTGGTAGCAGGGGCTACCGGACAAGGAAAATCGGTAGGTCTTAATATAATTATTTCTTCTTTATTGTATAAAAAACATCCGGCTGAACTTAAATTCATATTTATAGACCCAAAAAAGGTAGAACTTACGCTTTATTCCAAGATTGAACGACATTTTCTTGCCAAGCTCCCAGATACTGAGGATTCCATTATAACAGATACCCAAAAAGTAATCAATACACTACATTCTCTTACCATTGAAATGGACTCCAGGTATGATCTTTTGAAAAAAGCACATGTTAGAAATATTAAAGAGTACAATGATAAATTTATCAACCGGAGATTAAATCCGGAAAATGGTCATAAATATTTGCCATATATAGTCTTAGTAATTGATGAGTTTGCTGATTTGATAATGACAGCCGGCCGGGAGATCGAAACGCCCCTGGCAAGAATTGCTCAAATAGCCAGGGCAATTGGAATTCACCTTGTAATAGCCACACAGCGTCCCACCACTAATATTATTACTGGTGTAATTAAAGCAAATTTCCCTGCTAGAATTTCTTTCAGGGTAACCTCTATGATTGATTCCCGCACAATACTTGACAGTCCGGGAGCCAACCAGCTAATTGGGCGAGGAGACTTGTTAATGAGTTCCGGAAGTGATCTAATCCGTATTCAATGTGCTTTTATTGACACGCCTGAAATTGAGCAGATCACAGAGTTTATAGGATCCCAGAGAGGATATCCTTCTGCCTTTCTACTTCCTGAGTACTCAAGTGATGAAACAACAATTTCCGGTGAAACAGAGCCACAGCAAAAAGATGCTTCCTTTGATGAAGCTGCCAGACTGGTCGTTCTGCATCAACAAGGCTCCACATCTCTGATCCAACGAAAACTTTCTATTGGATATAACAGGGCAGGACGGATTATTGATCAACTTGAGGCTGTTGGTATCGTAGGCCCCTTTGAAGGAAGTAAGG
>JAOZKQ010000682.1 GCA_029935275.1 Bacteroidales bacterium
CCAGTGCATAATTCCTGCCAGGATTAATTTGTGGATAATAACTTTGAAAAATTAAAATCATGACCAAAGAGGAGAAATATTCATTAGCTAAATGGGCGGTAAACCATGCTCTTGAAAATGGGGCACAGGATGCAAAAGTAAGTATTTATGATAGCCAGGACAGCAGTATTGAAGTCAGGGATGAAAAGATTGATAAGCTGGAGCAATCAACACAAAGCGGCTTAAGTATTTCATTGTATGTCGATAAAAAATACTCAGCCCACTCAACCAATAGATTGAATAACAAAGAAGAATTAAAAAGGTTTATCGAAGAGGCCATAGCCGGTACAAGATTTCTTGCTGAAGATGAGTATCGTACATTACCTGACCCCCATCTTTATTTTAAAGGGGAGGAAAAAGACCTGGGTACTTTCGACGAGAATTTTTTGTCCATTGATCCACAGGAAAAGTTAAATGCTGTATTTAATATTGAAAAAGAAGTACTTGGAAAAGATGAACGGATAATTTCAGTAACGGCAAGTTATTACGATGGTATGAGTAGTAGTGTAATGGTTACCAGCAATGGTTTTGAGGGCGATACAGCACACACTTATTATGGCTTGAATGCATCGGTATCTGTTAAAGGTGGTGATGCCCGTCCGGAATCATACTGGGGTGAAAGTGCTATCTTTCATGATAAGCTAAAAGCAGAGGGAATTGGAGAGATTGCACTCAAGCGGGCATTAAAAAAAATAGGGCAAACTAAGATAGAATCCGGTAAAATGCCTATGGTTATTGAAAACAGGCTGGCAAGTCAGGGTCTTAGTCCACTTATTTCAGCTTTAAATGGTTCTGCTATTCAACAGAAAAATTCTTTTCTGATTGATAAGCTTGGAGAGAAAATCGGATCTGATAAATTGAACCTTATTGATGATCCGTTTATATTATCCGGTAGGGGTTCCAGACTGTTTGACAGAGAGGGACTCGCATTGAAAAAGCGGACCATTTTTGAGAAAGGGGTTTTAAAGAACTATTACATCGATACTTACTATGGGAAAAAACTGAAGATGGACCCGACCTCCGGTAGTACTACAAATCTTGTAATAGAGCCAGGAAATAGAAGTATGGAAGAAATGATTGCTTCTATGGATAGAGGAATTCTTATTACCGGGTTTAATGGGGGAAACACAAATGGATCAACAGGTGATTTCTCATATGGAATTGATGGATTTCTTGTTGAGAAAGGAAAGATTATTAAGCCTGTTTCTGAAATGAATATTAC
>JAOZKQ010000211.1 GCA_029935275.1 Bacteroidales bacterium
TCAATATCCATCTTAGCTATGACATCAGTAATGAGATTGAACTTTTCATTCTGCCGATTCTCCTGGTAGGTGTGCAGGTTTATAGTTAATACAAGGAATTCATCATCAGATATTTTAAACATTGTCTCTTTAATTCCGGCTAGTGAAGTTTCTTTAAACGACATAGCTACCTGAATGGATTCGGAACTACTCTTATCTGAGTTATTAGTTGCCCTTATCGTAATTGTATAAGTATCCGGTTTTGAATAAATATGACTTTCATTAATATTTGAAAAATCATTGTAAATAAACCGATCATAACTATTGTCCCCCCATGAAATCCTTAGTTCAGAAATTGTTCCGCTAGCATCAACTGCACTTCCGTTTATTGTAAGTTCCAAACCTTCCGTACTGTGTGTAATATTTAATTCCGGATTCTCGTTTGTGAGTGTGTTTTTTGAGCAGGAAATTGTTGCAATTAACAGGGTAGTTATAATTAAAAAATAAGCAGCTAAAGAATTTTTATTCTTTTTTTTACTTTCATTTATCATGAATTTAATTTTTTGCTAAAGTATAACATGATTCTTGATTTTCAAAGAAAGGATATGCTGGCACGGATTACAAATCCGCGCCAGCAGGGGTAGGGCTATAGCTGCTTCCTTAGCCGGCTTTATTTACTTGACAAGTATGTTGAGAAGAAGTTTAAGGCAAGGGCTCTTTTGTCTTTTGGGCAGTTTCCTGTATTAGCTGATTATTTCTTACTGTTCTGTGTTTAAGTACTTTCAGGTAGCGTAAAGCCTCCTTGTCTTTATAATCAGTATAGGATTTTGAAGCCCAATCAATAGCTGTATCAAGATTGCCGTTGATTTCGTTTATTATTGCCATATTATAACAGGCCCTACCTGCAATTTTGCCTTTAGAATTTTGTACTTCTTTGTCCCATAGTTCTGCAGCACTGTCCCAATTTCCTGTTTGGGCTCTGCGTTTGGCAATTTTGAAATTATCGGTTCCCCTTACGTAGTAATCTCTGGAGACTCTGGTTTTATATGGAAATATTCTTTGAGCATATATATGACCAATATTGTTACTACTCTGTAATACAAGTTCTTCTCTTTCTATAATTGCCATGGCGGCTTTAACAGGATTGACACCTACCCCTTCTGAAATTATATGATCATTTATTTGGAACTCATCTGATATCCATCTATTTATTGGGTCATATATTCTCCATCCGGTTTTTATGAAAGTAGTAATTTTGGCATGATGTTCAACGAGAGGAATCTTAATTCCGGCAGGGCCGTTTATTTTAAATGTGTTAGCTTTATAATCAACTGTTGCATCTGTATCATAAAATGATAAGACAAAGATTGCATCTACATTGTTTTCCTTACAGATATTTTCAACCCTTTCCCATGGAATTAAAGATGGGAAAACTCCAAGACCAGGGTTTTTCAAATCAATCTTGTCAATTATTTTTATTGTATCAAATCTATTAGTGCTTATTAGTTCATCAAATAAGCCTGTGACGCATTCATTAGCACCATTTTTGTCCAGATTCATTCCTTCTGCAGATAATATTTTATCAATCTGGTCCAGCTCAACATTTTGCCCTTTAGGCAAACTTCGATCTATTATGGCTACAGTTTCTATATTTATTGGTACATATACCGGGGCTGGCTCTGTTACACTCATGGTTAATTGGTTCATTGAACTGCATGAGCTAATAATTATGCTTAAAAGTATTAATATTACTTTTGTATTTGGGGTTTTTATCATATTACTCAAATTTGCGCGTATTATGATCTATACGTAACCCATTAGGTCTAAGTTGCATAATTCAAAATTCGTCCTAAGGTTTAAATAATAGAAATCAGTCGTAAGGGTAAGATATTTAACTGTTTAGTTATGCTTTACAATGATGAATGGAATTATTAGAAGTTCCCTTACAGGCTTAAGCAAATCAAATAGGGCGATATTGAAAAACAAACAGATTATATATATTTACATGTTGTTTAATAAGGATCTTTAGCATTAGCACAAAATTATTAAATCTATGAAATTATTAATTGTCCCTATACTTTCTTTGTACCTGTTGAGTTTCTTTTTTGTAAATGGACAGGAGACAGCGTTGATAAGAGAAAAGTATTCGAAAATAGAATTTAAATACAACAAGATTGATGGTATTGGTCATGAAAAAGGCTGTACCCGTCGTGACCCCAGTGATGTGATCAGGCATGAGGGTACTTATTATTTATATTATACCAAGGTGTATGGCAAATCATCCGGATACTGGGGCACTCTTTGGTATGCCACATCTATTGATGAGGGTTTTACATGGAAAGAAAAAGGTGAGATTTTAGGTGTAGGCAAAAAGAATGCTTTTGACTCACAAGCGACTTTTACCCCCAATATTATTTATGCTAACGAGCGGTATTATCTTTATTATACAGGGGTAAAACCAACACCTGCGAATGAAAATGGGGAATTTGAAAACAATTCAAGTACAGATATCACCTCAATTGGCATTGCAGTATCTTTTGCTCCTGATGGGCCATTTAAGCGGATCAGGGGAAATCCGGTTTTAAAAATCAGCATTGAGCCTGAAAAATTTGATAGTTACCGGGTAGATGATGCAGTACTCTTATACAGAAATGGATTGTATTGGCTCTATTATAAAGGGCGGAGCAGGAGCCATGGTGTTGGTGGTCCTGGCCATACACAAATGGGGGTTGCTTATTCCAAAAAACCTGAAGGCCCGTTTATAAAATATGGCAAGCCATTATTGCCCGAAAGTCATGAAGTGATGTTATGGCAGGAAGGATACGGGGTAGCAGCCTTGGCATCAATCAGCAATAGCATTGAATATGCAGCAGATGGTATTGATTTTTTGGGCAATAAGTTGGGTGTGGAAGTGAAAAATCGCCCTAATGCCCCTGGGGTGTACAGGCCTGATTTAACAAACCCAGGCATAACAGGGGAGGGTCTCAAATGGGGAATCTCTATGGTACACAATGGGTCTGAATCTTACCTTATCAGATATAACGTAGTTATGAAGTAATGCAGGTCTTGCATCAAATTGAAAAGCTGAGGAATATGATTTTGAAATTGGTTATAAACAAAATTGAACCAGTACTTTCCAATTTTTAGTTGAGGTCTTTATCCTCCCAATAGTTGAGAATGTATTCGCAGTTGATTACTTTTTCAACAAAATCCAAAGGGAAGTAATAATAGTGGTTTGAAGCTTCAAAGCCAATGCGGGAGTCTTCCTTGCTGATATGGTATATTTGTCTGGCCAGTTGGCTTTCATTCCGTGCAATATCTTTCAATACTTTTATTTTGGCTTCCAGGTTTTTTTGTTCCATGTCTCCTGATAAGAGACTATCCCGGACCATGATAAATTGAATTTGGTTAGCAACACTTTTAAAATGTATCCATGCAGCAGTTGCAAAGCGATGATCTTCAATGGTATTTGCTTTTTGATCAGGCATTTTTGCATTTGCAATGGCTTTTTCAAAATAAGGCAAGCCTGTTTCCCATTTGTTTGCCAGCTTTTCAAACTGATTAGCAAGTACTGCTGCAGGGTAAATCCCCCTCCATTTTTCCAGGTCATCAAAGGGGAACCCCAGCATGGTAGCTGTTTCCCCGGTTGGTTCGGCATAAAGTGGATTGGAAGGTCCATAATTCATTGGGGCCGTATAAATACTCAGGCCATATGGAAATTCTGTAAAAGCTGAGCTGAATGCTTTCCAGGCTTTTATAACATCAGGAGCTGATTTTTTTCCATATCTATTGGTAGCTATTTTAAATAGGGATTCTGATATGGAACTGGATGGATGGTCTTGAATGTATTTTACAAGTTCCAGGTTTGGTGAAGGATATCCGCCAAGTGACCAGCTGAGCATTAGTCCATCTACATTTTCATTTTGCAGATTTTTAATATGTTCTGCGATAAGGTTCATAACCGGCAAATAGGGGATAGCTGAAAGCTCCCAGGTATTGTTCACCTGAACCTTTGCAATTGTTTTCAGGTTTCTTTTTTTTGCAATTTCCCATAGTCTCTGTGCCCTTGGTCCCGGTCCAACCACAGATATTGAATACTCACCAACTGTTGCATTGATGCCACCGCGTTGCAGGGGCTTACTCCATTCACTCACACTCATGTGATACACCTTATCAGGAAGTAGTTTGATAATATCCGCAGCCCATTGGTTTTTCCCCCAGGCTGTGCCGTCCGGCCAACCCCAGTCCCAGACAATAACTTTGGCATCCGGATTGCCCTGCCAAACACCATCTGCAATAGTTTTATTAACTTCTGCAATTACTTCAGCTGCTTGTCGCTTAGAACATCGGGGACATAAATCTCCTTGTTGTTTTGACCAGCAATTAGTGAGGTTTTCAGAGCCGGTAATGGTAAATACACCTCCAAGTTCCGGGACTTCAGTGAAAACATTTGCCAATGATTCTTTGATCCATTGACGAACCAGGGGGACGCTGGTACATAAAGTACCAAAATCCTTATCCTGAAAGCCCAGCAGGTCTTCTCTGCCTTTGAAAAAGGAGGGAGGCAT
>JAOZKQ010000683.1 GCA_029935275.1 Bacteroidales bacterium
GCAGGTATTTTACACACATTTCCATTGCTTCTTTGGCTATACCATCTGCCATAGGATGATAGGTCTCCATTATGTAAGCTTCCAGGTTATGAACAAATGCATCCACTCCGGTGGCAGCAGTCAATTGTGGAGGGAGGGAGACGGTGATTAAAGGATCCAGTACAGCAACATCGGGCATCATATATGGCGAGAAGATAATTGTTTTTTTATTGTTCACGGTGATCACGCTGCTTCTGCCAACCTCGCTGCCAGTACCGGCAGTCGTGGGGATAGCATAAAATGGAGGCATATTATTTTTAATGTATTTATCTCCACCCTTGGTATCATCATATTTTTCCAGTGGGCCATTGTGGGTGGCCATTACCATAATTGTCTTCCCCGTATCAATTGGGGAACCACCACCAAGTGCAACGATGAAATCACAAGCTGTTTCTTTATAAACTTTTGTTCCTTCCAACACATTCTCTTCAGTCGGATTGGATTTAACATCGCTGAATATTACAGCTTCAATTCCAAGTTCGGCAAAATAAGCTTTTAGTTCTTGTGCTGTACCAACTTTTTCGATACCCTTGTCTGTTACGATCAGGCCTTTTTTTAATCCACTTTCTTTTACAATAGTTGTGAAATCTTTCATTGCGCCCGGTCCGTACTCAATTCTTGTGGGATATGAGTAACTATGTCTTTTATCTGCCATGATATTTTGTTTATTAATGAGTGAATGATTAAATGTATAAATAATTAAATGGAATATTTTTATTGAGTTTTAAGGCGTAGATGGTATGATTTAGGTCTGGTAAGCTGATCATAACCAATGGTTGACAGGGTACATCCGCGTCCAGTATTTTTTACACCGGTCCATGACAGGTAGGGGTCGAGGTAATCACACCTGTTCATAAACCATGTTCCGGTTTCAACCTTGTTGCCAATGGATATTGCTTTTTCTTCATCTTCAGTCCAGATAGAAGCAGTAAGTCCATACTCACTGTCATTCATAAGAGCCAGTGCTTCTGCATCATCTTTCACCTTCATAATTCCTACAACCGGACCAAAACTCTCTTCTGTCATAATATTCATGGAATGATCTACATTTACAAGAACCTGAGGGGCCAGATAATTAGGGCCCAGCTCGGTTTGAGGGAACAAAGATGGATCGATTAATGCTTTAGCACCTGCCTTTATAGCTGCTTCTATTTGATAGACTACTGCTTCTGCTCCCCCTCTTTTGGCAACAGGTCCCAGGTTTATATCCTTTTCA
>JAOZKQ010000212.1 GCA_029935275.1 Bacteroidales bacterium
TTTATGGTTTGAATCGGATATTTTTCGTGGTTTTAATCAGAAAATTGTATTCTCTACTGATTATTTTTCTCCCCTGGGGAATTATGTTTTTGAGTATTTTACCGATGATAGCAAAACAACCCGTTCATCTGAAATAAGATCGACTGAGATTATCCTGGTTTCACGATATTCCCCAAAGGAAACAGTATTGGTAAGTAACAATACAAGAATTGGAATTGGTTCCCAAAAAGTCCCCTTGTTTACTTTTCGCTACACCCTTGGTATTAAAGGTGCTCTTGGAAGTGATTTTAATTACCATAAATTATCCTTAAAAGTGAGTCAAAAGGTAAAGCTCTTTGCTATGGGAAGGTTTTGGTATGAGATCCAGGGTTCGAAAGTGTTTAATCAGCTCCCATATCCCCTTTTACAAATACTCCCGGGTAATGAAACCTTCATTTATTCAAAGAAATCATATAATATGATAAATTTTCTGGAGTTTGTAACAGACCAGAATATAAGTTTTCGGTTTGTTTATAATTTTGAAGGTGCACTTTTGGGTAAGATTCCATTAATCAGAAGTCTTAAACTTAGGGCTGTAGCCTCAAGTAATATTGTTTATGGTTCCCTGGATATGAAAAACCGGTTTTATGATCAGGATACTAACCCAACAGGGATTTTACCTAAAACAACACTTGATGGTGTACCCCTAACTTCCTACCGGACATTTGAGAAAGGAAAGCCTTATGTTGAGGTAAGTTATGGTATAGAAAATATCTTCAGGATAGTACGTATTCAGGTTTTTCACCGGCTTAGCTACCTGGAGGAAAATTCTCCTGGATGGGGAGTTAAAGGAAGTTTATTTTTTATGTTTTAGCATTAATTGTGTTAGTTGTTGAAAAATGTTCAAAACCTTATTTCAAAAAATCTGCTATTCAGCTAAAATATTCCTATTTTTACGCCCTTAAAATTCATTGCATGCGGTCAGATGATAATACATTTTACAGGGAAGATGATCATAGTTTGGTAAAGAGGTATGAAAAAATGCGTCGTGAAAAAACCAGGTCTTTCTTTGATGTACATGAATTTGAGAATATAATTGATTATTACCTGGAAATGAATAAGTTGGTGAAAGCCTCTATAGCAGTGAAATGTGGGCTGACACAGCACCCTGGTTCTGTTGGTATTCAGATCCGAAAAGCCAATCTCCTTATAGATAAAGGTAAATATCAGCAGGCATTGAGCCTTCTTTCCCGATTTTCATTAATAGAACCTTCTAATTATGAGGTTTTTATATCAATTGGTACCGTTTTGAATTTGCTTGGTAAAACTTCAAAGGCTATTTGGAATTTTGATCATGCCTTATCCCTGGATCCTGATGATAAAGATGAAGTAGCAAACCTGATAGGGTTTTCCTTGCAGGATGAAGGGCGTTTTGATGAAGCTTTGCGATATTTTAAAATGGCCTATGAATTAAATCCTTCGCGAAAATCATATCTTTATGAAATGGCTTTTTGCTATGATCAGTTGGGAAAAATTGAACGGGCAATCCTTTCTTATGAGGAATTTTTGAATCACAAGCCTTTTAATGAGCTGGGCTGGTATAATCTTGGAGTGGCATATAGCAGGGCTGAGAATCTTGAAAATGCTTTAGATGCTTTTGATTATGCAATTGCTTTGAATGAATCAAATTCTTCAGCAATTTTCAATAAAGCTAATATTCTTGTTTCTCTTAAAAAATATGAATTAGCCATTGATGTATTTAAAGAGTTCCTTCATCTGGAAAATGATGATTTAAAAGGCTTGCTTTACCTTGCTGAATGTTACGAAAATATTGGCGATGAGCAAATGGCACTCCGTTATTATTCAAAAGCAAAAAAGATTGATCCCGAGTCCCCAGAATTGCTCTTTGGAATGGGAATGCTTGAATTAAAAAAGGAAAATCTTAATGATAGCAGGAAGTATTTCCGGAAAGCCTTAACATTTGATAATGAAAATCCGGATTTTTGGTATGCACTTGCAAAAACTTATGAGTTGCAGGATAGTAAACTGAATGCTATTGAAGCAGTTTTAAAGGCAATTCATTTTGATTCTTATGAAAAGAACTATTGGTTATATGCTGCCAGGCTTTACTCGGAGACCGGGGCCATAAATGAGTCTGTTAAAGCCTTGAAAAGGTCTTTGACATACTTACCTGATGATTCTAACATTCATTACCAGCTTGCAATTTATTATTTTTTAAGTAATAAATCAGGTAATGCTTATATTTATCTTGAGAAAGGCCTGATAAAAAACTATGACCTGTACAAAAAAGCTTTTAAGGGTAACGAATGGGTTTTATCTTTAAAAAAGGTAGAGGGCATGATTAATAAATTTAAAAATATGGATGGTGATCTCTAAGAATATTCCTATTTGCAAAACCTGAATGATGAAAGAATATTTAAGTCTGTTTTTGAAAGGAGTAGGAATTGGGGCTGCAAATGTAATTCCCGGGGTATCTGGAGGTACGATTGCTTTAATTACCGGTGTTTTCGAAAAGTTAATAGATTCCTTAAAATCATTCAACTTCCATGCGCTGAGTCTCCTTGTTAAGGGTAAATTTAAAGAATTTGCCTCTTATGTGAACCTTGATTTTTTGGTAGCAGTTTTTGCCGGTGTTGTTGTAAGTATTTTAAGCCTTGCTAAAATCCTTGAGTTCTTATTTGGAAATTACCCTGTCTATGTGTGGGCTTATTTTTTTGGATTGATTATTGCTTCGGTTTATTTTGTTGGTAAAACGATAAATAAAATAACCATAGCTGTGGTTATTAGTTTTATTATTGGAACGGTGGTCGCTTTATCAATCTCCTTTTTATCACCTGCTTCAAGGGATGAAGGTACTTTATACCTTTTTGTTTGTGGTATTGTAGCAGTTTGCAGCATGATTTTACCAGGCCTCTCAGGTTCTTTTGTGCTCATTTTAATGGGAAATTACGAACTTATATTTATTGAAGCAGTAAATGAGATGAATCTGTCGGTACTACTACCTGTTGGAGTAGGTGCTGCTTTTGGATTGGTGGCTTTCTCTCATGTTTTATCATGGATATTTAAGAAGTATAAAGAATCTACTTTAGCCGTACTTACCGGCTTTATATTGGGCTCACTGGGGATGCTATGGCCCTGGAAAAATGTTGTTTATCGTACAAATTCTATGGGTGAGATAGTCACAAAAACCGATGGCTCGAAAATTATTGAAGGTTATGAAAGGTTTTTGCCCCATACCTTGAACCCTGAGGTTTTTATTGCAATTTTGTTGATGATTATTGGCGTTTTAACGATAGCTTTTATGGAAAAATTAGCTTTAAAGAAAAACACAGGCCAAGAAAAGTGAGTTTTTATGAATCAAATTTTCGGTCTTATTGGTTTTCCTCTTGGGCACTCTTTTTCAAAAGGATATTTTGATAAAAAATTTAGTAGTGAAGGAATTCGAAATACGGCATATGAGAATTTCTCACTGGAAGATATTAAACAATTTCCTGGTCTGATTGCGGCAAACCCTCGCCTTGTTGGGCTAAATGTTACTATTCCTTATAAAGAATTGGTAATTCCTTATCTGAATGAGATAGATATGGAGGCAGCTGAAATAGCTGCAGTAAATACCATTAAATTTGTACGGACTTCAGGGAAAGTAAAATTAACAGGCTATAATACTGATATTATTGGCTTTAAGAAATCATTATTAAAATTCTGGGACAATAGGGACAAAAAAGCAATTATATTAGGTAGTGGCGGTGCCTCGAAATCCGTTTTATATGTTCTGAATGCACTGGGTGTGGAAGTTGTTGTAGTTTCCAGAAGCAAGGCTGGGAAAGGCTTCATAAATTATAGTGATCTTAGCCCCGGACTTATTGAAGAGAATAAGTTGATTATTAATACTACACCGCTGGGTATGTATCCGCATATTGAAGAAGCCCCTGATATTCCTTATGAGTACATTTCCAGCAACCATTTTCTTTTTGATCTTATTTACAATCCTGATGAAACAAAGTTTTTGAAAATGGGTAGAATGAAAGGGGCACATATATTGAATGGATTAAATATGCTTGTGGAACAAGCAGAGAAATCATGGGAGATTTGGAACTCCTGAAGCTTAGATTCCAATTTTTGATTTCTGATAATTCATCTGAGAATTGTGATAATTTTGAATTTTTGGGTTTAAAGAGTATGTTTGTAATAGAACAACTGAAGTTTGTATTGCCCGACTGAAATTTGATGACAATATGTATTTCAGTGTTTGCGGTTGTGTAAAAAATAATGTTTATTAATCTTAATTGAGTAACAGAATTTCCTGTTTATTTGTGGCCTATAAAAAAGTACAGACCTGATGAGGAAGGTGTTGAAAATAGTAATTGTTTTAATAATTCTTATCCCTGTGGTGTTTTTTCTGCCGGGGATCTTTATTAAGTCTGTAGCTATTGAGCAGGAATTAAATATTGAACGGCCTCCAAAGAATGTATTCTTTACCTTAATAAATCCAGGGAAAATGAAAATGTGGATTCCCGGCTTCAAAAAAGTGGAAAC
>JAOZKQ010000213.1 GCA_029935275.1 Bacteroidales bacterium
TCGTATGGAATATTTCTGAAAATATTGATTGGCTGGTTGCAACAAAAACTAACAACTCTACCCTCACAATAAGTTATAATGAAAATCTTGTTGTTAGCCCAAGGACTGCTACGATTACTTTATCCGGACCGGGTGTTACATCTGTAATTGTAACACTCAATCAGGATGGAGCAACACCTGTCTTGTCAGTGTCCCCTTCCTCAGCAAATGTCTCTGCAGGATCAGGATCTGTTGACTTTACGGTAATATCCAATATTAACTGGACATTCTCTGAAGATGCCGATTGGTTCATTGCTCAAAAAGCAGATGATGGTACCCTAAGGGTTGATTACATTGAAAATCTTTCAGTGATTGCCAGGTCAGCTACCATTACTTTTAGCGGACCCGGAGTGAACCCGCAAACAATAATAATTAACCAGCAGGGAGCAACTCCATACTTATCTGCTGATCCGGAATCAGCAACTGTTTCGCCCGTTCAAGGCATAATGACATTTACTGTTTCCTCAAATATTGAATGGTCCGTTACGACTGGTGCCAGCTGGATTAGTGTTACAAAAACAAGCAACACAACATTTGAAATAAATTATGATGCAAATACAACTGTCACCCCACGTAGTGCAGAGATTACTATTTCAGGACCTGGAGTAAGCAGTCAAACGGTTAGTTTCAACCAGGAAGGGGAAGATCCTGTATTAAGTGTTGTACCATTATCCACCACGGTATCTTCTGCTTCTGGATCATACAGCTTTACAATAACATCAAATATTAGCTGGTCTGTTTCAGAAGACGCATCCTGGCTAACCGTTACAAAGACCAATAATTCAACGCTAACTGTAAATTATAATGAAAACACATTGGTTACCTCTCGTTCGACTGGTATTGTTATCTCAGGACCGGGGGTAGAATCACAGACTATTACACTGAATCAGCAGGGTGCAAACCCTGAACTCTCTATAGAGCCACCATCTGCCTCTGTTCAGGCAAGTTCTGGTAGCTTAAGTTTTACCGTTACTTCAAATGTTAATTGGAGTGTATCGGAAAGTAGTACCTGGCTAACAGCAACCAAGACTAATGCAAATACTATATCTGTTTCTTATGATGAGAATGTAATTGTGAATTCCAGATCTTCTACAATTACTGTTTCCGGCCCGGGTGTTTCATCGCAGCTTGTTACGGTAACACAGGGAGGTGCAACACCTGTACTTATGGTAAGCCCATCCTCCCAAACTGTTAACTCAGGTTCCGGCAGTATCAGTTTTGATGTTCAATCAAATATTGAATGGGATTTTTCTGAGAATTCTGACTGGTTTATTGCCAGCAAGACTAATTCAAATACTTTAACGCTCACTTTTGAGGAGAATCTCTCTGTAACTCCAAGAGGTGCAAGCATTAGTTTATCCGGACCAGGAGTTACTACCCGGGTAGTAAGCCTTAGCCAAAATGGAGCAGAGCCTGTCCTTATCGTAGATCCTACCCATGCGGATGTGAGTTCTGAAGCAGGTTCAGTTTCCTTTAATGTAACTTCCAATATTTACTGGAATTACTCGGAAACCCATGACTGGATTCAAATAATTCAATCTGATTATAATACATTGACTGTAAATTACCAGGCAAATAATTCTCCGGGCTCCCGCACGGGAACTATCACATTATCTGGTATTGGAATTAGCTCAGAAACTATAACGATAACTCAACCCGGTTCAAGCCCAAAACTTGAAATCAGCCCGCTTACTGCATCAGTTACTTCTTATCCGGGGTCTGTTACCATAGAAGTGGATGCTAATATTGAATGGACATTTGAAGAAAATACTGACTGGCTTAGTGCTTCAAAGATTAATAGCTCTATACTGGTAGTAAACTACAACCTGAATAGCAGCTTTGAGTCCAGGTCAGCCACCATCATCATTTCAGGGCCTGGAGTTCCATCTAAAAGCTATGTACTTACCCAATTGGGTACAGATCCTGTATTAAGTGTTTACCAACCTTTTGCGAATGTTTCCTCCACCTCTGGTACTGTAAACTTTTCTGTAAAATCAAATATTGATTGGGCTATAAGTGAGGACTACGAATGGGTGACTGCGGTAAAGGCCAATGCATCAACACTCACAGTTTCTTATGATCTGAATCTATTGTTTGAATCCCGCACAGCGATAATTACTTTATCCGGACCGGGAGTGAATGACCAGACAGTTACCATAGTTCAGGAGAAATCCGGAGCAATACTAACGGTCAGCCCTATGTCTGAAACAGTTAGTGCAACTTCCGGCACAATTGACTTTGAGGTAAGTTCCAATATAAACTGGAGCATTTCTGAGAATATTGACTGGTTTGAAGCCCTTAAAGCAGATGATAACACGCTCCGGGTAAACTATAACGAAAACTTTCAGACAGAATCAAGAACTGAAACTATTACACTGAGCGGAGAAGGAGTAAACTCTATTAGTGTTACTATTACACAAACCAGAGCTACCGCTTTGATTACAGTTGCCCCTCTCTCTGCTACGGTAAACTCCTCATCCGGGACAATAAACTTTACAGTAACTTCTAATGTTGACTGGAGTATTTCTGAAAATTCAGACTGGCTGGGTGCAATTAAATCAGATGAGGCTACATTAACGGTTAGCTACAATGAAAATGACCAGGTCAATCCAAGAACAGCAAATATCATTCTTACCGGAGAAGGCGCGGAAACAGTAACTATTCCTATCAATCAGCAGGGATCAGCGGTAACACTTGAAGTTTCTCCACTTTCTACTACAGTATCTTCAGATGAAGGAACTTATACTTTCACGGTTAACTCGAATATTGAATGGACTGTAAGTGATGATCAGGACTGGCTGACTGTTACCAAGGTCAATGAGACTTCCTTTGATGCCACCTACCAGGATAATTCTGCTGGAAACTCAAGAACAGGAAGCATTACTGTTTCAGGCGAAGGAGCAAGCCCTGTTGTTATCAGCCTGACACAGGAAGCACCAACAGCTATTGTAACACTTGCCCCGGAAATAAATCTTAAACTTTACCCTAACCCTTCAAGGGGTTTTGTCAATCTTGAGATTAATAATCTGTTCAAGGATAAAATTATTATTGAAATCTTTAACAAGACAGGACAAAAATTGTATGAAAAAGTTTACAATTATCCTCCTCATGTTATCACTGAGAACTACAATTTCGGTGATTGGCCGAAAGGAGAATACTATTTACGAATATATGATGGTAAAAAATGGAGTGCAGTAAAGATATTTATCCTTCAATAAATCTTTTTACGGGGCAATTTCTTAAGGACCAATGCAGTTCTGTTAGGCAAATAAAGCTGAATATAATAAGGCTGGGAAGATGTAATCTTCCCGCTTTTTTGTGTATAGTAAACTGTACCCTTCTTTAATCTGCCAAAGCCATCAAAAGAACCCTCATCTGAATCCAGCACAAGTTGATATTTACCCTGAGGTACTGGTATTCCATATCCGGTAAATGATTGTCCGGGATTAAAATTAAATACAAACATTAAAGGTCCCCTCTGGAATACAAGAACCTGGTCATGTTCATTATCAAAATACTTAAAGGGGAATGCCTGTGCCAGGCAATTCTCATTCTTTATCAACCTAATCATTGCTAAATCAAAAGCTGCAAGACCTTTATACCTTAAAACCGGATCATCTTCAAGGGACCATTGCCTTCGTGCATATTTATAAGACCAACCATTCCCTTCCCTCGGGAAATCAATCCATTCAGGGTGGCCAAACTCATTTCCCATAAAATTCAGATAACCACCACCTGCAGTGGAAAGAGTGGCCAACCTGATCATTTTATGTAAAGCAATGCCTCTGTCAACCACAAGGCTCTGCTGGGTTTTAGCCATATTGAAATAGATTTCCTTATCAAGCAACCTGAACAGGATTGTTTTATCACCAACCAATGCCTGATCATGGGATTCAGCATAACCAATGGTTTTCTCATCCGATCTGTGATTACTAAGTTCATTGTAAATCTCTGCAACATTCCACAACTCATCGGGTTTTTCCTTAATAATCTTTATCCAATAATCCGGAGTTCCCATGGCAAGGCGGAAATCAAAACCAAACCCACCTTGTTGAAGAGGGGTCGCAAGGCCAGGCATTCCACTCATCTCCTCGGCAACTGATATGGCTTCTGGTTTTATTTCATGTATTAATTTGTTCGCAAGAATCATATAAACTATGGCATCTTCATCCTGCCCCCCATCAAAATATTCGTTATAGGAAGTAAAGTCCCTTGATAAACCATGATCATAGTAGAGCATGCTTGTTACACCATCAAACCGGAATCCGTCAAAATTAAATTCATCCAGCCAGTACTTACAGTTGGAGAGAAGAAAATGGCTTACTTCATTCTTACCATAGTCAAAACACAAGGAATCCCAGGCCGGATGCTCCCTTCTTGGCCCAGCATGAAAGTAGAGCGATGGATTCCCGTCAAGTAAACCCAGCCCCTCATTTACATTCTTTACAGTATGTGAATGAACCAAATCCATTATTACCCTCAAACCCATTCCATGAG
>JAOZKQ010000214.1 GCA_029935275.1 Bacteroidales bacterium
CGCTGTTATTCGATTGTTATTAGCTACGCTGTTATTCGGTTGTTGTTAGCTACGCTGTTATTCTGGTATTTACAACTCAACATCTTAAATAATCGTTATTTTATTGATTTACAATTAATAACAACCGAATAACCATTAATAACAATACTTTTTTCACTTTCTTCAGACTGCAAACTGTTCCCTGTTTCCTGTTAATTGATAACTGTTTCCTGTTTCCTGTTAATATTCTTGTTGAAAACTATAATTTTCAGGTTCCTTTTAATTTTATAATTTTGAGCTTTTCAAGGAATAGCTTTTATTAACCAACAATTTTTAGTTATGAGTAATATTAAACTTCGAAGGATTTTTACAGGAATTTTCGCAGGTCTTTTTATTTTAGGATTATTAATCTCCTGCAAGACTGTCAAAAAGGATAAAAATCAAACAAAATCAATAAATAAAATGAAAATTGAATCTGAAGTTTTTGGGAATTTTGATGATAAAGAAGTCCGTTTGTTTACCCTGGAAAATAATAAAGGGATGAAAGTATCGATTACAAACTATGGAGCTATTATTACTGCTGTTTATACTCCTGATAAAAATGGGGAAATGGCTGATGTGGTCCTTGGATTTGACAATCTTAAGTCTTATGTTGATGGACATCCAAGTTTTGGATCCCTCGTTGGCCGGTACGGGAACCGCATAGCTAAAGGAAAATTTACATTGGATGGAAAAGAATATACCCTGGCAATTAATAATGGGGAAAACCATTTGCATGGTGGCATAATTGGTTTCGATAAAAAAGTATGGGAAGCTGATACTTTTCAAAAAGATAATGAGGTTGGATTGAAGTTGTATTATCTGAGTCAGGATATGGAGGAGGGTTATCCCGGAAATCTTAATGTGCATGTAACTTATACACTTACAGATGATAATGAATTAATAATTGATTATCTTGCCTCTACTGACAAAGCTACCCCGGTTAACCTTACATCACATAGTTATTTTAATCTAACCGGTGTTAAGGAAAATATAATGGCTCATGAAATTATGATAAATGCTGATCGTTTCGTGGCAGTTGACGAAAACCTTATACCAACCGGAGAGCTTCCTTTATGCCGCAACACTGTCATGGATTTTGAAGAAATGCATACAATAGCTCGCAATTTTGATAAGGTTGAAGGAGGATATGATCATTGTTATGTCCTGAATAAAGATGGTAAGGAATTAAGTTTAGCTGCAAAGGTGGAAGAGCCTAAAAGTGGTCGTACGCTTGAGGTATGGACTACCGAGCCTGGGGTGCAGTTCTACACTGGTAACTTTCTGGATGGAACATTAAAAGGGATACAAGGTGTATTTTATGAAAAGAATTTTGGATTTTGTCTTGAAGCACAACATTATCCTGATTCCCCTAATCAACCTGATTTTCCGAATACTATCTTAGGTGTTGGGGAGTCTTACTTGCAAACTACTATTTATAAATTTTCTGTTCAGTAAATATTAATTTACTACATGTTAAAACAATCTGGCAAGTTCCTCACCCTGTTCTGGATTATATTAATTCATTTTGGTGGTTCCCATGCCCAAACCCTTAATACTTTTGGTTTCCGTATGAATGACGGATTGGAAGTAGCTTCGCTACAATTGGAGGGAAGCAAAGAAATGGTAATGATACATCCTTCCAGTTTGTTTAGTTTTGAGCTTAATGGTTCCGTTATTTATTCCAGGAATACTAAAGTAATGTATGAGGATCAGCAAATACGACTGATGTTTACCAAAGGACTAACAGGGGTCCTTAAATCTTTGAAAAACGGGGATAAAGGCTGGAAGGGTATCCTGAAATTAAGAAATCGTTCATCAGATACCCTTGTAATTGAAAACATGGTCCCGTTTGGAGCTTCTTCTGATCATATCTATATAAGTTCAGAAGGCCCGGTATCTCTTGCCAGGGCTAAAATATTTTTACCCGGGATTGCTCCGGTTTCTGTTATTTTACCGGATAATGCCTGGGAAATGGGCTATGGAGCAATAAATCTGGATGATAATTATGCTGTATGTGTGCTGAGCAGGAGGACTGGCAAAGATAAGGCGGAATTTTCGAGATATAAAACCTACCTTCCTCCAAATGGAGAAGTAGAATATACCTTTTATGCAGATATGTACATGGGTATTTGGCAAAATGGGATAAAGAAAATGTTCCATGAACGTTATTTATATGACCTGGATTCTTTTGATAATTCATTGTATGAAAGGGCAGATTTGAAATGGATCCGTGATAAATATATCATTTCTTTACTGTTTGCCTGGGATGAGGACTTTTATGATGTTGAAAAGGGTAAATATACTTTCTATCAATTTCTGGATGAAGGGAAAAAACTTTTCGATGGTTATGATGTGTTTGGTATATGGCCTACATGGCCAAGACTGGGAGTTGACCAGCGTAATCAATGGGAGATGTATGAGGATCTTCCTATGGGCTTGCCAAAATTAAAAGAACTGGCAAATTATGCCAATAATAATGGTACAAAATTCTTTATTTCCTTTAATCCCTGGGATAAAAGTACCCATGCCGGAGATCCTTTTCATCAAATGGCCGGTTTGATTGAATCTATAAATGCAGATGGTGTGGTGTTGGATACCAGAGGTAGTTCAAGCAGGAGGCTACAGAATGCAGCTGATAGTATTCGCAAAGGCGTAATTATGTATTCAGAAGGCATGGCTGTTCCAAAAGATATGCCTGGTATTCTTGCCGGACGGGTACATAATGCTATTGATATTTCCCCTGTACTGAACCTGAATAAGCTAATTAAACCGGAGTTTGCAATTTTCAGGGTAGTTACTACTAATAAAGGTAATTTTCACAGGGATATTGCCGTAGCATTTTTTAATGGCTATGGAACCGAAATTAATCGTTTTAATCCTGGTAAGCCTGACTGGTTAAGGGATGAATTGCTTTATCTGGGAAAAACAACACGTATCCTGAGGGATAACTCTTCAGTATTTTTAAATGATAAATGGACACCTCTCATTCCAACTATGAATGACCATATTTGGGTAAATCGTTGGGAGGCCGGTTCAAAAGTGCTCTATACTGTTTTAAGCCTTGATCCTAATGGTGTACATAGCCCTTTGTTTGAGGTGTACCCAAAAGAAGGGTTTCACTTTGTGAGTTTATGGAATCATGAGGAATTAATTCCCGAACTAAAAGAGGGGGAATATTTCATCCCTGTGCATGTGGAAGCCTATAATGCTTATTTACAAGAAACAAATGAAGCCGGAAATGTTGATTGCGTTGTAAGTTTCCCGGAAATATTAAAAATTGAAAGAAGGGGGGCTACATTGAGAATTGTAGCTTCTGAAGGTGACAGGTTAAGGGTGTGGAATAGAAATGTTTCTGTTTCAGGAAAGTTCGTGGAATTTAAAACGGATACTGTGAACATAAGTCTTTCGGATATTTTTTACAGGGAAGAAGGTAAGTTTATAGTACGCCTGTTTGAAGGGAAGGAATTATTGGATGAGCGGATTATATATATTGAATCAGGTTTGCCTTTCTCTGAAAGTGAGGTAATAAAAACAAAGGAATATAAAAAAGCCCCTGTAGGGATGATGGAAATTCCGGAAGGAGACTTTTTATTTCAGGTTTCCAATCCCGATCAGTTTATTCCATATCCTGATTTTTCAAAGGGGGAAATGGTGCATATTGCAAAATTTTATATGGATGAGTATCCGGTTACAAACAAAGATTTTTATACTTTTCTGGAAATGTCTAAGTATAAACCTTTGCATTCAAAAAATTTCTTAAAGCACTGGGAAAATGGAACGTATCCTACTGGTCAGGATAATTATCCGGTTGTAAACATTAGTTTGGAAGATGCAAAAGCCTATGCAGCCTGGGCTGGAAAAAGATTGCCTTCTGAAAAAGAATGGCAATATGCAGCACAGGGCACAGATAAACGTATGTGGCCCTGGGGAAACACTTTTCATGGTACCCGTTGTAATAATGGCTTTAACCAGCTTACTCCTGTGGATGCTTTTCCAAAGGGGGCCAGCCCGTTTAATATAATAGACCTGGTAGGGAATGTGTGGCAATTTACAAATGATGTATATGATGTTGGTAATTATAAGTACGTAATTATTCGTGGGGGAAGCTACTTTAACCCTACAAGCAGTAACTGGTATGTGAAAGGGGGACCACAACCACTGAACCGTACGCAAATGTTATTGTTGCTGTCTCCTGGATTTGATAGAAATGCTACACTGGGTTTCCGTTGTGTGACAGATGCAGAATAAGAAGGACTATTCCAGGGAGTAATCCTGGGTTAATTCAAAATAAGTAAAACATTCATTAATGATATTTGCCATCATTTTTCGCCGGAACCTGTCAGATAATAAGTCGGAGCGTAGTAAAAGCCAATTGATCCTTCGTTACGGGACCTACGTTTTCTATATCCTTGTATTACTTTTGCTGATGTTTATTTATTTTTATGTAACTAAATTACAGGAGGTTCAGGATCCGCTGCCAGAAAAGGCACCGGTTGAAGATACTAC
>JAOZKQ010000684.1 GCA_029935275.1 Bacteroidales bacterium
ATCATATTTAAAAACTACTTTAGTTTTGTATCGGCCTGTTTTATAATATATAAGGGTTAATATAACCCCGGTTATCATACCCATAGGAACGGACCACCAAATACCCAACTCCCCAAAACTTCTGGAAAGTAAATAGGCCGAGGGTATCCGGATAATCCATAAGGCCAATAAGGTAATGAACATAGGTACCAGGGTATCTCCTGCGCCACGAAGTACACCTCCAAGAGTAAACATTAAGGAATATAAAACATAAAACCAGCTAACAATTTTAAGGTATTCAAACCCGGCCTGAATTACTTCTACATCTTTAGTAAATACAGATAGGAGTGGCCTTCCCCATATTTGCAGGCTTAAGGTTACAAAAATGGAAATGACAGCTGACATTCCCAGGGTTGAGAGCATACCCATCTTCACCCTTTCATGTTTTCGGGCGCCTATGTTCTGGCCAACAAAGGTTGAAAGGGCTGCAGCGAAATTCATGGCAGGCATTACGGCAAGAGCATCAAGTCTGATGGCAATTGAGTATCCTGCAATTACATTAGTGCCAAAAGTATTGACAATAGTCATCATGGCCATTGCTCCCAGGGCTACAAAAGTTTGTGATAAACCATTAGGAATACCGATTCGTAAACTTTTTTTAAAGAGATCAATGTCAAATATCAATTGAAAAACCCTGAGTTTAATAATTTCATGTGTTTTATTTAAATATAAAATGGTAGTTAGAAAAGCCCCAGTTTGAGAAATAATAGTAGCATAAGCCACACCTGCAATTCCCCATTTAAAAACTATTACGAAAAGAAGGTCCAGCCCAATATTAATAATAGTAGAAATTATCATAAAATACAGGGGGGTCTTAGAGTCTCCCAGTCCCCGCAGGACAGCACTGGTGCCATTAAACCCAAAAAATGAGATCATCCCAAGAACATATATGTTAAAATAGGTTTTTGCCTGAGGAAGGATATCCTCTGGTAGCTGCATAAGCTTAAAAATTTGTTCACTGAATAATACTCCAACTACAGATATCACGATAGAGGAGATAAATACAAAAATGTAAAAAGTATCAATTGTTCTTTTAACCTTTTCAATGTCTTTAGCACCATAATATTGTGAAATAACTACCATGGCACCACTGGCAACTCCAATGATAAGCGAAATCAATGTGAAGATTATTGGGAAAGATGCACCAACAGCTGCAAGAGCCTCTTTGCCTATGTAGTTTCCTACTATGGCACTATCAACAATGTTGTACA
>JAOZKQ010000685.1 GCA_029935275.1 Bacteroidales bacterium
TGAAAGAAATTGTTTTGAATTTTTCATGA
Source organism: Bacteroidales bacterium (assembly GCA_029935275.1). Taxonomy (GTDB): domain Bacteria; phylum Bacteroidota; class Bacteroidia; order Bacteroidales; family VadinHA17; genus JANTGF01. Next base: position 30 of record JAOZKQ010000685.1, read on the forward strand.
TACTAATTTTTAAAATTTAACTAATAATGCGAATCAAGAGTTGAACCCACTTCGGGGCTCTTTTTATATTCGTTTGTTTATCCGTGGGTTTCACCCACGGTTATTATTGTTTAATCCCTTCGGGATAAAATGTCTGAAGGACATTAACTTTAATAACCCCGTGCGAAGCTCGGGGAATTCAATAAAACACTTGAAACAGCCCCGAAGAGGGTTGAACTTTCTTGTATCTTGTACAAAATCAATAAGATTCAACCCTTGATTCGCATTAATAGTGTTGACTCATTCTATTTATTAACGACCACTCTAATGGAACCCTTATTCTCATCATCAACCTGAAGTTTAATTATATACATCCCGTTAGCCAGTGATGAAGCGCTCCATGGCAGATATGAGTTACCGGCCTCCTGGAAATTATTAAACAGCGTTTTGATTTTCCGCCCTGATAAATCATATAAATCAATTTTCAGGTTTGCCCTTTTATTAAGTTCGTAAAAAATAATGCCTGTAGAGCTTAGTGGGTTTGGATAGCAATAAAAATTGGGTTCCTTAATTGAGGTACTTTCGTTAATTCCTGTTGCAGTTTCTGTAATCGAGAAAGATCCTGATGGAGAGAAAGCCACAGCAGCATCACATTCAATTAAAATATCCCATATCCCTGTTCCAAAATCTTTGCTGGCCAGATTAAGTATTATGTTGAATTCATCACTTTCTTCACCAGGTTCCAGGCTTCCAACAAGAATACTGTCAGGGCCGGAGTAAGTAAGTGCATCGTTGGTTTCAATCTTCAATCGGATATTATCAGTTTTTACTGCACCTACATTTTTAATCTTTAGTAAAACAGAACCATCTTCACCTATATCCAGACTATGTTTTTCCTGGCTAAGCATGCTGGCTACAATTACTCCCGGCAGCTCCAGGTTAGCAGAAACAAGATCCAGCATTTCTGAAATATGGGATGTGAGGGTATGATTGACCTGAATCGTTCTGTCTATTTGAGCAAGGACGGTATCTGTTATTTGTCCTGTAGAGTCAAATGCAACACAAAATACTTTTAAAAATGTGATCATTTTCTCTTGATCAGCCAGAGCCTTATATGAAATTAGAGAATCATACATTGGGACAAAAGCTGATATGGATTCATTTGCCTCTTTGGCTACAGCGCTCACAGGGGCATAAGCCTGCTTAATTTGATTAGAGTAATTATTCCCAATATCCCTCA
>JAOZKQ010000215.1 GCA_029935275.1 Bacteroidales bacterium
CTGACCTGATTTTCTCCATTGTACACATTCAGCAGGGTTTGCCTGTCTTGCAGGATGGGAAGCCGGCACCGGATGGTTCCGCAGATGTTAATGATGGTGAGTTGAAAGCTGAGGACGGTTGTGTACTTGATTGGGAAAGGGACCGCTCAACTATGCAACCCGATGATGAATCTGCATTTCTTGAACCCATCACTGACGAACTTCGGGAAATCATTTTACGCAGTATTTTCCATGTTGCCAGCCAACAGGGCATCACATTGCCCATACTTTGGTACTGGCCCCGCGGACTAAAGGCTGTCGGGCAGATTTCACATGATTCGGATGGTAACGATGCTGCAAAGGCAGAGGCATTATTGGATGTAATGAATAGTTATAATTTGAAATCAACCTGGTGTATCATCGCCCCCGGTTACCCTAAAGAATTCTATACCAAGCTTAAGGAACAAGGCTTTGAAATCGCATTACATTATGACGCCAGAACTGGCGAAGAAAATACTTCATGGTCGAAGGAAAACTTCATATTACAGCATCAATGGTTGATGAAAGAGGCCGGAATTGAGCATATTGTCACTAATAAAAATCACTATACACGATGGGAAAACAGGCTTGATTCTTTGCGTTGGAGCGAGGAGGTCGGCATAAACTCTGATCAGACAAGGGGGCCAAGCAAAAAAGGTATGATTGGGTTTCCTCTTGGTGGCTCCCAGCCTTATTTTCCGATTGATGACGAGATAGAATCACCACGAATATTGAATGTGCTGGAGGTTAATCTTATCACACAGGATTTGGTAGTTGTCTGCCCGGCTGAATATGGCAGGCAGTTTGTAGATTCCGTACTACGGCATCATGGCGTTGCACATTTCCTGTTTCACCCTGCCCATATCCAGAAACCTGGTGTCGCAGAAGCTCTTTTCGACCTTGTAGAGTATGGAAGGGAACAGGGACTTGAATGGTGGACGAATGAACATATCTATAAATGGGAAATGCAGCGCCGGAATGTAAGGGCTGAGTTTGACTCAGGGATGTTAAGCCTTCGTACTGAAAAGAAACTTTCAGAGGCAACTTTACTCTTCCTGAGACCAGGGTCGAAATCACAATCTATTCGCGTCAACGGCAAAGATATTCAGGCTAAAGAATGGAATATTTACGGTTTTGATTTTGATGCTGTTAGTATGGACCTGGAGGGCGAAGTCAGATTTAAGATCGATCATTGAGCATTGTAAATTAATATAAGTTCTCGTGATTAATTTATATAATAATTGAGTTTAAAAAAATGGGAAATTATTAAATTTTTCCTTTTGGTTTCGATTGAAAACATTATTTCTAAATATTTCCATTAAAATTAAATATAATTATGAAAAACAAGTCAGTCCACCGTCGTTCATTTATTAAAACTGCATCAATTGGTGCAGTAGCTGCAAGCCAAATTGTTCCTTCTTTTGCTTTTAGTTTTCAGGGTAGCAAACAATCTGGTAAACTGGCTGCTTTGGGTGGCACAGCTGTAAGAAGCAATAAAAGTTGGCCAAGATGGCCCTACCGGGACCAAAATGTCCTTGATGAAATAACAAAAACAACTGAAAGCGGTATCTGGTGCCGGATCCAATCCAAAACAGGTACTGTTCCTACCTTTGAGAAAAAATATGCTGAAATGATCGGGGTTAAACATTGTGTTGCAGTGGGTTCAGGAACCCAGGCATTACACACATCAGTGGAAGCACTCGGATTGGGGCCTGGTGATGAAGTGATTACTTCTCCATATACCGATCCTGGCACAATAGCTGCTATTCTTTCAGCCCGGGCTCTTCCGGTATTGGCCGATATTGACCGGCTTTCATTTCAGCTTGATCCTGATGATGTTGAGCGCAGGATCAATAAAAATACAAAAGCCATTATGCCAGTTCACATGATGGGACAAGCAGCCAACATGGAAAGGTTTATGCAAATCGCAAAAAAGCACAAACTGTTTGTAATTGAAGATGCCTGTCAGGCACATTTTGCAAAATACCAGGGCAAAATGCTTGGGACCATAGGTGACCTTGGTTGTTTTAGCCATCAGTCATCCAAAGTACTTGCCTGTGGGGAAGGAGGCAATATCATAGGTAATGATGACGAACTGATGGACAGGTGCTTTACCGTTCAAAACCATGGTACATCTAAACGTGGGCGTACAGAGACCATTGGGCCAAAATATCGCATGAACGAATTTGAAGGTGCAATATTATTGGGACAGCTGCCCACTGTTATGGAACGCCATGCACTGCGTAACAGAAATGCCAAATACCTGACATCAAAGATTAAAGATATACCGGGTATTTATCCACAAAAGCTTTATGAAGGTACGGAAGAAGGCTCATTTTATCTTTATTCCATGAGTTATGACAAGAAACTGTATAATGGCACCGATCGTAGCATATATTTAAAAGCGCTGGCAGCGGAAGGAATAGGATTAAGCCCTTACATTAAAAATGGTTTACACAGAGAACCCTGGGTTGATAACATCATTAGCAGGAAGGTATATCAAAAGATGTACACTGCTGAACGACTTCAGCAATTTAAGGAAGAGATGGTTTGTCCTAATTGTGATATTGTATGTGATGAAGAAATGTTAATGCTTTGGGCATCAGGTCCGTTAACAGGAACACTTGAAGATATGGATGATATCATTAATGCCCTTACCAAAGTTTATGAAAACAGGGATCAGTTGAGTAAAGTATAATGAAAAACATATTCAAATTACCAGCATTTTTTTTCCTGTTTATATTGGGAGTAATGATTTTATCCACCACTGGGTGTGATAATACGAATGACTCAATCAGAGTTGGCGTTTTCGAAGTAAATGTCTCACCGCCAATAGGTAGCCCGGTTGCTTATGCAAAGACAAGATCGATCGTGGACTCACTTATGGCCAAAGGTATCATTATTTTATCAGATGAGAAGCCCGTAGTATTGTGTGCAGTTGACTGGATTGGTATCTCCAACGAAGGACAGGATGCCTGGAGGGAAAGCCTTGCAAAAGCTGCAGGAACTACTACTGACCGGGTTTCTGTTCATGCTATACATCAACATGACGGTGTCCGGTGCGACTTTACAACAGAGCGCATACTTACTGAATATGGATTGGGAGGATTGCGTCATGATACTTTATTTCTACGTAAAGCTATTCATTCAGTAGCAGAAGCAGTACAAAATGCTAAACGAGAGGCAATACCTGTTACGCACTTAGGATTTGGCGAGGCAAAAGTAGAGAAAGTAGCCTCAAACCGCAGGATTCTTGGTGAAGATGGAATGGTAGAGATTACCAGGTGGAGCAGTACAAAAGATTCTGCTGCCATTGCTGCCCCTGAGGGATTGATAGATCCATGGTTAAAATGTGTCAGCTTCTGGAATAAGGATGAGCCTGTTGCTGTTTTGAATTATTATGCAACCCACCCAATGAGCCATTACGGAAAAGGTGATGTGAGTTCTGACTTTGTTGGAATTGCCAGGGATACCCGGGAAATACAGCTAGGGGTGCCTAATATCTATTTTACCGGGCCATGTGGTAATATCACAGCCGGAAAGTATAATGACGGGTCACCGGAGCGCAGGGCGGTTTTGGCAGGCAGAATTGAAAAGGCTATGCTCCAGGCATGGGAACAAACTGAAAAAACAGCTTTGTCAAAAACAGATTTTGAATGGAGGACTATTGAAATACAACTTCCACTGGCAAGCCACCTCGATGAAGAAGACCTTATATCCCGTCTTGAGGATGAACAATCGGATTCATTGGGTAAATATACCGCAGCCCAACACCTTGCCTGGCTTAACATGCAAAATTCAGGACATGAGGTATATGTTTCAGCAATAAAATTAGGGAATGTATATTTATTGAATTTACCTGGAGAGACTTTTATCGAATATCAGCTGGCTGCCCAAAAAATGAAGCCTGGTGATCATGTTTGTACCGCTGCTTATGAAGAATACGGGCCCGGATATATCTGTACGGAGATTGCCTACAGTCAGGGTGGTTATGAGTCCAGTGACAGGGCTTCAAGGGTAGCTCCGGAGTCAGAGCAGGTGTTGTTGACAGCGATTGATCAGGTTTTAAATTAGTCCTTATGTTTTTCAATGGAAAATCAGTATACCTTCTTCTGATATCAGGTATTCTTATATTATCAATAAGCTGTTGTAATACTTTAGAAGAAAAAAAAGTCCCATTACCGGTAATCAAATCTTCCTGGGATGACCTGACAGAGGGTATTGAGAACAAGGATCAGTGGGAAGCACGCCAGGTCCTCCTTAAACAGCGTTATCTTGAGTTACTCCGCGACCAGTATAAACCTGAAAAGCCACCATTGGACCTGCAGGTTCATGAGACAGTTGTTGTTGACGGAAAGTATGTGCGCAAGCTCATTAGCTACGCGGTTGAGAAAGATGAGCGGGCGCATGCTTACCTGGGGATTCCACTTAAGCTGGATGGCAAGGCTCCGGGCATCGTTGCATTGCATGGAACCTATGCCAATGGAAAACAAAGG
>JAOZKQ010000216.1 GCA_029935275.1 Bacteroidales bacterium
TTTTGTCGTTTACCTCTGGCCTGGCAAAAATCCATATGAGTGGACTTAACGGGAAAAATTTAATTCTCAGACTTATCAAGCCTGTTGAATTTATTACAGGAGCAGGTTTATTTGAAAATAATCTACATCAATATTCGGTTAGTGCTATTGAAAAATCTTGTGTTTGTTTTATCGAAAAAGATACATTTTTTAAATTATTAGAGGAAAACAAAAACTTTTGTAAGGAATTTATGAAGCTCACTCAAAGTAATCTTATAGGCACTTTGCATAGGTTGATTAATCTGAATCAGAAAAATAATCAGGGTAAAATAGCAGAAGCTTTGCTTTATCTCTCCGGAGAAATTTATGAATTAAATTCTTTTACTTTAAGTATCTCAAAAATAGAACTTTCTGAAATGGCTGGCATGTCAAAAGAAAGTACCTTCAAAATTTTGAAAGGATTAGATAGAGATGGGATTATTACTGTATCAGGAAATATTATTGAAATCCACAACCAGCATCTTCTTAATGAGATAAGTATTAAGGGCTAAAAACCCCTCGTATATGCAGTTTTGTCTTCCATTCTCCACTTTGATTTTTAAAATTGAATATCCCAAAAAATCTGATTATTTTTTGATAATATATTCAGGTTCCCGACTTTTCCGGGAGAGAAGGATGCATGATATATATCAATATGAATCCCGCCAAATTACTGATGGATTCAAATGGGTATAAAGCTTATTCTAATTATTTTAGAAGCATTAAAATAAAATAATTTAGAATGCAATGAGGATGCACTCACCCTGTTATGTTATTAAGAATATTATAGCAATACTGCTTTTCTTTTCCTTATTTTCAAATCACTTAAATGCACAGTCCAGGGAAGACTGTCTCATGTGCCATGAGGACCCTGACTTAAGTACTGAAAGGAATGGACGGATGTTTTCCCTGTTTGTTAATACCACTATCCTGGACAGGTCGGTACATAAGGATGTTGATTGTGCCTTGTGTCATACTGATGCTGCTGTAAGTGATTATCCTCATGCTGAAAATCTTGCCACTGTAGATTGTGGAAGCTGTCATGAAAAACCAGACAGGCGATTCAATACCGGAATACATGGCCAGGCACTCAAATTGGGTGATATTCATGCTCCTGATTGTAAGGAATGCCACGGGAATCATGATATTTTACCCTATACTGAACCGCGATCCCGTACTTATAAAACCAATATTCCTTTTCTCTGTGGAAAGTGTCATAGGGAAGGGGCACCTGTTTCACGAAACTATAATGTATCCGAACACAATATTATTGAAAACTACACACAGGGTATCCATGGAGAGGGCTTATTTAGTAAGGGGCTCATTGTAACAGCAACCTGTAACGATTGCCACGGGAATCACATGGTTCTTCCCCATACAAGTCGTAATTCAACAGTATCTAATAACAATATTGCAAAAACCTGTATTAAATGCCATACTAAAATTGAAGAGGTTCATAAGAAGGTTATAAAGGGGGAATTATGGGAAAGAGAACCCAATGCCATTCCAGCCTGCAACAGTTGTCATCCTCCCCACCGCGAAAATGTGACCTTCGTGGAAGCCAATATAGCTGATAATACCTGCTTAAAATGTCATGAAAAGGAAGATGCCCATAAGCTCGTGGAAGGAGAGCGGATTTCCATTTCTATAAATCCAACAGATCTTTCAATCTCTGTGCACAAGAATATTCCATGTGCAAAATGCCACACCGATATTATGCCCCACTCCAATAACTCCTCATGTGAAACGGTAGGCAAAGTAGATTGTTCAAATTGCCATGCCGAGGTATTTGAGCTTTATTTTGACAGTGGACATGGAAAGGCACATTACGCAAATGAAGAAAATGCTCCCTATTGTACCGATTGCCACGGAACACACAAGACAAAATCCAGGTACGATGATACTTCTCCTACTTATCGAACAGGCATTCCCTCATTGTGTGGTACCTGTCATAAGGAAGATGGAAAAGCCAACCAACATACCGATTTGAAAGAGAAGAATGCCTATCGCGATTACTCATTAAGTGTTCATGGTAAGGGTTTAATAGAAAAAGGATTGACAGTAAGTGCTGTTTGTACTGATTGCCACACTACTCATTTTATGCTGAAGGATGATGATGAGCGTTCATCGGTTTATCCGGATAATATTCCCACTACCTGTGCAAGTTGCCATAAAGGGATCTACGATGAATACATAAAAAGTGACCATTCCATTACCAGGGAAAAAGGGGTAGAGCCTCTGCCTTCCTGTGATAACTGTCATTCGGCACACATGATTTCTCCCAGCAACCAGGATAAATTCATGACAGAAGTTACTGTTCAATGTAGTGGCTGTCATAAAGAGCTTACAGAAACTTATATGGAAACTTATCATGGCAAAGCATACCAGTTAGGAGATGTTGAGGCAGCACGCTGTTCTGATTGCCACGGAGCTCACAATGTATTGAAAGTGGATAATCCAAATTCTATGGTGGGAACAAATAATATAGTTACTACCTGTGCAGAATGCCATGAAGGGGCCAATTTAAAGTTTACTCAATACCGGAGTCATGCTACCCATCATGATGACAAGGCAATGAATATTACCTATTGGTTTATGACCTCACTGCTCATAGGAGTATTTGGCTTTTTCGGCTTACACATCCTTTTATGGTTACCCAGGTCTTTAAAAGAAAGAAAAAAGATTAAGCATTTAAGCCCTGAGGGTCCGGCGACCTATTTCAGGCGTTTTACCAGGAACCAGAGGATTACTCATATTTTTGTAATCCTGAGTTTTATTCTCCTGGCACTTACGGGTATGATGCTAAAATTTGCTCATATGGATTGGGCAAAAAATATTGCAAAAATAATGGGGGGAGTTCAGGGAGCCGGACTTGTTCATCGTATTGGTGCGATTATTACCTTTGGCTACTTTGCATTTCATATTTTCAATTTGATCCGACTAAAAATCAGTCGACGTAAATCTGTGATTGAATTTGTTTTTGGTAAGAATTCTTTAATGTTCAACAAGCAGGATATAAAAGATTTTGTGGCTACTATAAAATGGTTTGTTGGACGGGGGCCAAGGCCGAAATATGGCAGGTGGACCTACTGGGAGAAGTTTGATTATATGGCGGTATTCTGGGGGGTTGCTGTGATTGGCCTTAGCGGACTGATCCTGTGGTTTCCTGTGTTTTTTACAAAGTTCTTACCCGGGTGGGCCATCAATATATCGCAAATCATTCATAGCGACGAGGCCCTGCTGGCGGTGGGGTTTATTTTTACAGTCCACTTTTTCAATACCCATTTTCGCCCTGAGGCTTTCCCTATGGATACAGTTATCTTTACAGGACATGTACCTCTGGAAACATTTAAACATGAGAGATCCAGGGAATATGAAGAACTGAAAGCATCAGGTAAGCTTGAACAATTGCTGTTTGAAAAAAACTATTCTAAAGACTGGATGAGGTTTATTAAAACCTTTGGCTTTATTTTCCTTGGAATTGGCCTTATTCTGGTTTTCCTTATTATTTACGCCTTTATTGTGGGATAAAAGAATAAATCAAAAAAGAGGACTTTATATACAGATATTATTTAGATAGGACTGCTTCTTCCATGATAATATCATATTTATAGCCATATCCAAAATCCTTGTTGAGGACAATTTTACCTTTCAGGTTTATGATATCACCTACTTTAGCATTAGCTGTAGAGGTTACAGTAAGATCAAAAAGCCCGTCATATTCAGTGCCATCCTGGATATGGATCCAGTTTTTATCCATAATCTGGGCATTGAATTTGGTAACCTGTCCCTTGACCTTTATGGTTTTACCTTCATATTTTTCCTTATTGGCAAATAACTCGGCTATGGTGAGCACACCTTCGGGCTGATCAATGTTTAGTTTCATCTTAGCATCTTTTTTCATACTAGCAGAATGGGAGGCGGTTAGCATATTTTCTGTTTCTTCATGAACAGGACTGCGGCTGACTTTTCCAAGGAACATAACGGATTCAAATTCCCTGTCCAATTCTTTACTTATAAAGTTGTTCATTTCCATGCCTCCTTTATAGTAATAGGTTTCACCGACCTTAGCTTCCATTAGGGGTACGGCCAACCATTGTTCCTTTCCATTTTCACTTACAAGGAGGTAGGTATAATTATTGGTTTGAAGAAACTCCTTAAGTTTTACCTTATGTACTCCGGAGGGTAGATCCTGGACAAAATCAGGTCTAAAATTACATCTTGAGAAGAATAACAGAGAAAATATCCCTATAATGAAAATTATATTTTTCATATTTATATTTAGTTTATGATTAATTAAATTTGCTCGAAAAATACAGATTAGTTTTGAATTAAAACCAGTTCAACTATATAATTAGAAGACTGATTATTTTTTATTCCTAAAATAAATCCTTATTCACTGAATCTATTAGGAGTAAAAATGATAGAAATTTTGTTACTAATCAGTGTGTTTTCAAATTGCCTAACTAATACTGATACAATTATA
>JAOZKQ010000217.1 GCA_029935275.1 Bacteroidales bacterium
GGTCAACTTTAATTACCGGTATGTATCCTGTAAGTATTGGAACACACCAACACCGCACCCGGTATAAAAAACCACTCCCGGAAGGAATTGATCCAATTACATATTATTTTAGAGATGCAGGATACTTTACATGTAACGGAGCTTATGCCAATAAGAATAAACCGGGCAAAACAGATTATAATTTTGTAGCAGACAGCCTGTTTGACGGAACTGACTGGACACAAAGAAAAGAAGGCCAGGCCTTTTTCTCCCAAATACAGATCCACTTTCCCCACAGGCCCTTTATACATGACAGCCTGCACCCTATTGATCAGTCTAAGGTAAAACTCCCACCCTATTACCCCAATACCTGGCTGGCGCGTAAGGATTGGGCTCTTTATCTGGAAACTATTCAATTTTTGGATCAGCAGGTTGGGATAGTTATGGATCGTCTTGAAAAGGAAAAGCTATTGGACAATACTATTGTTTTTTTCTTTGGTGACCAGGGAAGGCCTATGCTACGCGCCAAACAATTTATGTATGATGGAGGAATTCACACGCCCCTCATCATCCGCTGGCCTGGTGAAAAGAATAAGGGGACAGTTTGCACCGACCTTGTAAGTAATATTGACCTCCCGGTTGCCATTCTTAAATTAGGCCAAGTTAAGGTTCCTGAGCATTTACAGGGAATAGACTTCCTTGATCCAAAGCTTCCAAAAAGAAAATATATTTTTTCCATGCGTGACCGCCGCGATGAGACAGTGGACCGTATCCGAGCTATTCGTACCAAAGACTATAAATATATCCAAAATTTCTATCCAAACCTGCCTTATACTCAATTTAACGCCTATAAGAAACAGGCTTACCCTGTTCTTTCCCAGATGCAACTTCTGCATGAAGAAGGAAAACTCACAGTAAGTCAGGAAATTTTCATGACAGAAACAAAGCCGTCTGAAGAGCTTTATGAGCTAAAAACCGATCCCTGGGAAATACATAATCTTGCAGATAACAAAAACTATTTGCCTGTTCTGCTTCAACTCAGAAGCCTTATGGATTCTATTCTTCTGGAGTATGATAAAGGGACTTATCCCGAAGTAGGGAAAGAAATTGATTTTGCGAAAAAAAATAGTGCAAAACGATACAAAACTTTAATGAAAAAACGGGACCTTCCTGACAACCCGGGCAATAAAGAAATTGTAGATTATTGGGAGAAGCGCTATAAAAAACCAGAATAAAATATATTGTATTATGCAAGTATCATGTGAAACCTTTTTTTCATTTTAGTGTAATATAACTTATATTCGCGAAATTTTGATTAATAACTCCCTGATAGTATGCCTTTACATATTAATATAAAACAAGGGCTTTTCGCTCTTACTTTCTCATTCATCTGTATCGGTTTTCTTCAGGGACAACAAACCTTTCCCTCAGACCTGGAAAATCCTGAAGTTTTTGATCAGGGAAAGGAAGCCCCACATGCCACCTATATCCCTTTCGATAGCCTTGAAGACCTGTTTATGAATGATTGGAGCAAATCAAGCTGGTATCAATCATTAAACGGTTTGTGGAAATTTAATTGGGTTAAAGATCCTTCCAATCGTCCAGTTGATTTTTATAAACCAACTTACGATGATAATTCCTGGGATGAAATAGCGGTTCCTTCCAACTGGGAAATTCAGGGCTACGGTGTTCCATTGTACTTCGATGAGGCTTATGAATGGACAAAAAACCCGGAGCCACCAAAAGTACCACATCAATACAATCCTGTTGGTTCTTATCGCAGATCATTCTACATCCCCAAAAACTGGAAAGACCGCAAAGTGTTAATTCACTTTGGGGCAGTAAAATCAGCCATGTATCTTTGGATCAATGGCAAAAAAGCAGGTTATAGCCAGGGAAGTAAAACCCCTGCAGAATGGGACATAACATCTTATCTGATTCCGGGAGAGAATACTGTAGCCCTTCAGGTTTTCAGATGGTCAGATGGCTCTTATCTGGAGTGTCAGGACTTTTGGAGAATCAGCGGAATAGAACGGGATGTTTACCTGTATTCTACCCCTTTGTTACACCTTCGTGACTTTGAGGTGCAATCTACTCTTGACGAGTCCTATGAAAATGGTAAATTGAAAGTGAGCATTGACCTCGTAAATAATTTCCCGAAGAAAAAAGCAAAAGAACACTTTCTTAAAATACAGTTATATTCAGGTATAAATCACCAGCTTATCCTTGAGGGAACAAAATCTGTCAAGCTTAACAAAAAGGCCGGAATGAACGCAATTTTTGAGCAGGAAATCCCCAGGGTAAAAAAATGGACTGCCGAAACACCTGAATTATATTACCTGGTGCTTCAATTAGAAAATAAAAAAAGAGAAACAGTCGAAATCATTGGATGCAGAACAGGCTTTAGAACCAGTGAGATAAAAAACAGGCAATTTCTAATCAATGGTAAAGCTGTTCTAATAAAAGGTGTAAACAGGCATGAGCATGACCCAATAAGCGCACATGTAATTTCATATGAATCGATGTTAAATGACATCAGGCTTTTTAAAGAAAATAACATAAACACTGTTCGTACCAGCCATTACCCTAATGACCCTATCTGGTATGATTTGTGCGACGAATATGGGATATACGTAATTGATGAAGCAAATATTGAATCACATGGTATGGGTTATGGCGAAAAAAGCCTGGCAAAAAACCCAAAGTGGAAAAATGCCCATCTCGACAGGATTAAGAGAATGGTGGAAAGAGACAAAAATCATCCATCAGTAGTGATTTGGTCTATGGGAAATGAAGCAGGTGACGGGGTTAATTTTAGCACAGGATACGAGTGGATACATGATAGGGATATAAGCAGGCCAATACATTATGAAGGAACCGGTACAGGCCCTAATACCGACATCTACTGCCCTATGTATGCCAGGCTGGAAAAAATAGAAAGCTATGCCAAAAAGGAACCGGACAAACCTTTGATTTTATGTGAGTATGCTCATTCCATGGGAAACAGCACCGGTAATCTACAGGATTACTGGCAATTAATCAACAAATACAAGATACTACAAGGAGGATCCATTTGGGACTGGGTAGATCAGGGTTTAACAAAAACAAGGGATGATGGCATTGAGTACTGGGCCTTTGGAGGTGATTATGGACCTGAGAGCCAGCCAAGCGATAAAAACTTTTTAATTAACGGACTGGTAAGCCCTGACCGCACACCACATCCTGCCTTGTATGAAGTTAAGAAAATATATCAAAACTTTAGTTTTATACCTGAAAATCTTGAAATTGGCAAAATAAGGGTCTTTAATAACAACTTCTTTACCGAAACAGAGGATTTTGACTTTTTTTGGAACATACAGGCAAATGATCAGATTGTTGGGAGTGGTAAGCTTTCAGACTTGCATATTGATCCACAAAAAAGTATGCTTATAAAAATTCCGGCCCTGCAAAAAGCAATGGAGCCCGGGATAGAATATTTCCTGAATTTCAGCGTCCGTTTAAAAAATAAAAAACCATTACTTCCCGAAGATTTTGAAGTAGCTAAAGAACAGTTTAAATTGCCTTTTTATAAGAATGCAGAAAATCTGAACCATCAAAACCTGCCTGATCTGCATTGGGAACAAGACATTGACCAGCTTATAGTTAAAGGGGAACATTTTCAACTTGTTTTTAACAAAAGAACAGGTATGCTTATCAGCTATAAATTCAACGATATCAGCCTGATTAAAAAAGGGCCTGAACCCAATTTCTGGAGGGCAGTTACTGACAATGATTTTGGTTTCAATATGCCTGAGAAAATGGGAATCTGGAAAGATCTTGCACAGCAAAGAATATTAAAAGACTTTGCAGTAAACAGTCCTTCAGCTAAAACACTGGATATCCTTGTTGAATACAGCTTTCCTGAGCTAGATAGCAGATACCTTATTGAATATACAGTATTTGGAAACGGGGAAATCATTGTGAGAGGAAGCTTTCTGAAAGGCGAGGCGGAACTTCCTTATCTACCCAGGTTTGGTATGAGATTACAACTTCCGGAACAATTTTCGCAGGTACATTGGTTTGGAAGGGGTCCCTTTGAAAACTATACAGACCGAAAATCTGCTGCACATGTTGGCCTGTATAGCAACTCAGTAAATAATTTGTATTTTCCCTATATAAGCCCACAGGAAAATGGGAACCGTACAGATACCCGCTGGATTACATTCACCAATAATGAAGGTGTAGGATTAATGGCCACAGGCATGCCTTACCTGAGTTGGTCTGCCCTCCCCTACACCCTGGAAGACCTTGATCGTAATTCAAGAGGAAGTAAACATACTTATGACCTTAAAAAGAGGCCATTTATCTCAGTGAACCTCGATTTAAAACAAATGGGCCTTGGCGGTGATACCTCCTGGGGCGCCTGGCCACACAAGGAATATCTGTTACCAGCCGGGGAATACCACTACCAGTACAGGCTAAGTCCAATAGTTGCAGACGACGATCCAATGGAAAAAAGCAAATCATTTATTGAGTAAGGTT
>JAOZKQ010000218.1 GCA_029935275.1 Bacteroidales bacterium
TTGAATTTATAAACAATAACACCATTCAGGGATATAAGATTGCGCAGGAAGCTACGGTTTACTTTGTGGCAGAATTCAGTAAAGACTTTGCAGCTTATGGAACATGGGATGGAAATTATAAAACACCGGAATCAAGTGCATCTGTTTTTCCATACAAGTCTGCCGAATCAGGAAGTAAAATAGGAGCTTTTGTAAATTTCAGGACTACTCAGGATGAAACCATCTTTGTAAAAGTAGGAATATCATATGTAAGTACTGAAGGTGCGAAAAAGAATTTACAGGCAGAAATTCCGGATTGGGATTTTGAAAAAGTCAGAAATAAAACCAAAGATAGCTGGAACAAAGAATTAAAAAAGCTTCAGGTAAGTGGTGGAACAGAAGATCAGAAACAGATTTTTTACACCGCACTATATCATTCAATTCTTGCACAGGTAATTTCCAATGATGTAGATGGCAGATATTTTGGAATGGATGGGAAAGTCCATGTTGCTGAGGATTATGACTTCTTCCCTTCATTCTTATGCTGGGACACTTATCGATCTGAGCATCCGCTCATGACTTTAGTTGAGCCTGAATATGTGAATGATATGATAAAATCAATTGTGACAAAAACCAGGAATTATGGTTGGCTCCCGGCACAGCACCATCGAAATGTTTTTCATCAGGGAATGGTTGGTGACCATCTTGTACCTATTATTGTTGATGCCTATATGAAAGGGTTCCGTGATTACGATGTGGATTTTATATATAATGCTATGTTGAAAAAAGCAATGGAACTCCCTCTTCCACCACAAAGTCCGGCTGACGGTCGGTCCGGATTAGAAGACTACAAAGAACTTGGATATGTACCGGTTGATAAGGCAACTGAATCAGTGCCCAATACACTTGAATCAGCCTATGATGATTGGTGTATAGCTCAAATGGCAAAGGAACTGGGAAAGGATGAAGATTATAAAATACTTATGCAAAGAGCCGGAAATTATAAAAATTTATTTGATCCGACCACCAATTTTATGCGGCCAAAAATGTTAGATGGTACCTGGCTGCCTGAGTGTGGAGCCAGTCCGACTGAAATAATCAGGGATGGTAACCATTCTTATTATGGTTGCTTTGATCCCCTTCTGGTTGGCAGGCGCCCAAACCGGTATTATACTGAATCAAATGCATGGCAATACATATGGTCGGTGCAACATGATATAAACGGATTAATTGATCTTTTCGGAAGTAATGAACAATTTATTTCCAAATTGGATACATTCTTTACGATGAGTCCGGAGATAAGTGAGCCAAAGTATGTTGGTGTTGTTGGCACCATTGGTCAGTATGTGCATGGTAATCAGCCATCTCATCATGTAGCTTATATTTATAATTATGCCGGAGAACCATGGAAAACACAAGAAAAAGCTCGTCAGATAATGGATCAATTATACCGAACAGGGCCCGGAGGAATTCCTGGCAATGAGGACATGGGATCCCTCTCTTCATGGTATGTTCTTAGTGCAATGGGTATCTACCCCGTAAGCCCCGGACAAAATATTTACATTATCGGTTCACCGGTTTTTGAAGAAGCAATACTCAAGCTCGAAGCACCTTATAAAGAAGGAGAATTTATTATTAGGGCAAATAATGTTTCAAAACTAAACAAGTACATACAATCAGCCACATTGAATGGTAAACCACATAATAAAACATGGATATCTCATGAGGATATTGTAAATGGCGGGACTTTAATTTTTGAGATGGGGCCGGAGCCGAATCATTCATGGGGAAGTAATCCATCTGATATTCCACCATCTATGACACGGTAATAAATAATGCATATTGAATAAAATAGCTGAAGCCTGATATAATAAATTCATGTTTCTTTGTACTATAATTTCAAAAATGTTCGTATTTTGAACAAAATATTTATTAACCCGAATTAGGTATGCTTTCTGGAATTGATTATTTCGTCGTTATAGCCTACATTGTTGGAATATTACTGCTTGGCTATTATTTCAAAAGATATGTTAATAGCTCAGAAGATTATTTCCTTGGTGGTAGGAGCCTGCCTTTCTGGGCTATCGGAATGTCTATTGTTGTTTCAGACATTGGGGCAATGGACTTTGTGGGCGTTTCGGGTCAGGCCTATCGATACGGAATTTCAGTAGGTAATTTTGACTGGATTGGATCAGTTCCTGCAATGTTGTTAGCAGCATTTATATTTATTCCTTACTTCTGGAAAGGGGGAATGTACACGATTCCTGAATACCTGGGAAGAAGATATAACCCTACAGTCCGGACGATTGCATCCCTTACATGGATAATATTTTTTGCCGTTGATCTTGGTGTTCTTTTCTGGGCCAGTGCTGTGCTCCTGAATGTGTTAATGGGTTGGCCCGTTTGGGCCTCCATTCTGATAACAGCAACTGTCGTTGGTATCTATACCTATTTTGGAGGAATAACAGCTGTTGTTATGACAGATGTAGTACAACTGGTAATTATGTTTGTTGGTGGTTTAACTTTAGTTTTTCTGGCCCTACATGCGGTTGGGGGCTACAATGAATTGGTTGACAAAATAACAACTATGGGGCCTGAATACCGGCAACATTTTGACCTGATCCAACCATCTACCACTAAAACGCCCTTCCCGTGGACAGGCATTTTATTCGGACTCACTTTTGTTATGGCAAATGCCTATATGATAGGAAACCAGGCCATTGTTCAACGATGCCTGACTGCTAAAAACGAATGGCACGCAAAAGCCAGTATGATTTTTGGCTCCGCATTAAAAATGTTAATCCCTATTCTTGTATTATTCCCTGGTCTAATGGCCATTATAATCCATCCAGGTTTAGAAGACGGTGACCAGTCTTTACCAATGATGATTAAAAGCACACTTCCTCCCGGACTTATTGGCTTAATGTTTTCTGCATTTTTCGCAGGATTGATGTCAAGTGTTGATTCGTTGCTGAATTCCACCGCTACACTCTTTACAAAAGATATTTATGAACCCTATATTAAAAAAGGTGCTAATGATAAGCATTATTTAAAGGTTGGTAAAATAACTACGCTGGTTTTATTGCTTGTTGGAGTTGCTACCTCACCTATTAGCAGTAGATATCCGGGCATATATGTGGCAATACAAACCTTCCTGTCTTATTTCCAGGGTCCGATGTTTGCAATTCTTTTACTGGGAATTTTCTGGAAAAGAACAACTCAGTGGGGAGGCCTTTCAGGTTTGGTAATTGGAATTGCTTTTGCTGTGTACTTAAATACTTTTAAATCTCAGTTCTTCACAATTGAAGATCCATTCTTATATGTTTCATGGTGGTCATTTCTTCTTGGTTTCGTTGTAACAGTATTGGTAAGTGTTTTCACTTCACCTTACTCAGAAAGCCGCCTGAGTGGATTGGTTTATAGTAGTAAGAAGAAAGAACAAGTAACATAATAAATATTACTTTAATACTTGGAGGTAAAATATGCTTAACTTTGATTGGCTTGCAGGTGTATCACAGGAATCGGCAAAGATCGTATTTTTGGTTTTATTCGTTTTAATTGGAATATTAGTAATGCTCATTCCCAATGAATATGCCTATGAGGGCGTTAAAAAAGAAGATAGACACTGGTGGAACAATCTGAAATTGTGGGCCATCGGTGTATTAGCCGTCTTGTTCCTTATTTATTACATTTTTTAAATCATTTGGTTGAATAATTATGGATACAATAGAAAATCGCGAAAAGCTTAAAACTGCTCAAATAAATAATGCCCTTGGCGTATTCATTTTCTTTTTTGGCCTTGTGGTTATTTTTGCCATGCTATTTACTGAAACCTTCGTTCAGCAAATGACCGATCTCGCAGCCGGACTGGTCTTATGCCTGATAGGCGGTGGGATGATGCTAAAATCCAGAAAAACCATTAAGTCTCTGAAACTGAAATAAAGAGAAAAAAGACATCCACACCATCAATGATGGTGGATTTCTGGTTCAGCTTATAATAATACATGTCTGAATAACTATTGGGAACTATCTTAGCTCAATTATAATTCATTTTACCCTATGGATACAAATTTTAATATAAAACTTTCTGGTAACTGGAGGCTTCAGTCCTCAGAAAAGGTGAGCTTTCCGGGATCTGAGGTCTCAACAAGAAAGCACATTTCAAATGACTGGCTTCCTGCACATGTTCCTTCAACTGTATTAGCTACCCTGGTTGAAAATGGCATTTACAAAGAACCTTATTTTGGCAAAAATCTTGAAAATATCCCACCTGAATTATTTAAAGTTCCCTGGTGGTATTACACTGACTTTGACCTATCTGATGAGCAAGCAGAAAAAACTGTTCTCCTTAGTCTGGATGGTGTAAATTACAAGGCAAATGTCTGGCTAAACGGGGAACTTATTGCTGATAACAATACAATAAACGGTGCATTTCGCCGTACAAAACTTAATGTCTCCGACCAGATTAAATCAGGGAGGAATATTCTGGCAATTGAGGTTATTCCCCCAA
>JAOZKQ010000219.1 GCA_029935275.1 Bacteroidales bacterium
GCATCTTATTCATTATCCTTGTTTCTTGAAAGAAAGGAATTATTAGAGGTCCCCTTGAATCTATTCCCGGACTTTATTTGAGAATTCCAGGTATCAGTTTTTTGTTAATTCCTGGAAAATTTGTTCCAGGCTTTTCTCCTGTACCTGAAGGGAAAGGATTATTAATTTGTTTGCAACGGCAAATTTAAAAACCACAGGCCTAAGGTCATTTAACCTGGATCCCTGGAGCAGCCAGGATTTATCTTTTACTTTTATTACTTTCAGAACACCATCAATCTGATTTAGTAATTCAGGTTTTATATCACCCTGGAATTCTACCAGAATAGTTTGTAAGTTTTCATCTGTATTTGATTGGATCTTTGATGTTGAATCGTCTGCAACAATTTCTCCTTTATTAATGATTACAATACGATCACAAATAGCTTCTACCTCTTGCATGATATGAGTAGAAAGGATAACTGTCTTCTCTTTTCCGGTTTCCGAAATTAAATTTCTTATTTCAATGATTTGGTTAGGGTCAAGTCCGGAAGTTGGTTCATCCAGTATTAAAACAGCGGGATCATGGATCAGGGCTTGTGCCAGCCCAACCCTCTGTTTATAACCTTTTGAAAGTGCCCCTATTTTTTTATGCTTTTCCGGAGTTAAGCCTGTAAGATGAATCATTTCCTCTACCCTGGGTTTAAGTTTAGGGCCAAGTTTAAATATGCGGCCGGTATATTCAAGGTACTCCTTAATATACATATCATTGTATAAAGGATTATTTTCAGGAAGATAGCCAATTTGTTTACGAATCAGGATGGGATCTCTGGAAGTATCTATACCATTGATTATTACCTGGCCTGAAGATGGAGATATAAAGCCGGTAATAATTTTCATTAAGGTCGATTTCCCGGCACCATTTGGCCCGAGCAAACCAATAATTTCACCGGTATTAACCGTAAAAGAAACATTATCTAATGCTTTTTGCCGGTCGTAATATTTGGTAATATGTTTAGTTTCAATAGACATAATAGACAATTGCAAAGGTATAGATTTTGAATTGTTATTTTAAATTTTTTTCTAATTGTCTGATAAAATTTATATTATCTGTTCCTTCCAGCTTAAGCCTAATCATTTTTTCTTTAGTAAGGGTTTGCGTTCAAATTTAAATTGCTAAACTTGTATTAAAATCTTGAAATTTATGTCACATAAATCTGAAAGTCCGGATAAGCAAATGTTTTCTTCACGTCTGGGTTTGATTTTAAGTGCCCTTGGGATTGCTGTAGGTACAGGTAATATATGGAGGTTCCCCCGGATTGCTGCACAGAATGGAGGAGAGGATGGGGCAGGTGCATTTTTGTTTGCCTGGCTCATTTTTTTATTTGTATGGAGTATCCCTCTTATCATTGCAGAATATGCCCTGGGTAGAAAATTCAGATTGGGAGCCATAGGGGTTTTCAAGAAAGCTGTTGGTGAAAAGTTTGCCTGGATGGGTACATTTGTTGCTTTTGTATCTACGGCTATTGCTTTTTTTTATACGGTTGTTGTTGGTTGGTGTATCTATTATTTCTACTTAACCTTGTTCCATCCGCTTCCTTCGGATTCAGCTGAAGCAATGGCTGTGTGGGATCAGTTCCAGGGAAGTAACTGGCCTTTATTTTTCCATTTTATAGCTGTTGCTTTTGGGGCACTGGTTGTCTGGAAAGGCATACGGACCATTGAAAAGGTCAATAAGATTCTTATTCCAACGCTTTTATTTATTGTATTACTGTCGGTTATTCGTGCAGTAACTTTACCAGGTGCATTTGAAGGAATAAAATATTTATTTACACCTGATTGGGCCCAATTGTCCAAGCCCAAAATATGGTTGGCTGCATTAACACAAAATGCATGGGACACAGGGGCTGGTTGGGGTCTATTTCTGACTTATGCAGTATATATGCAATCAAAATTTGGAGTGGTAAAAAATGCATTTATAACTGGTATTGGAAATAATGCTGTTTCTATTATTGCTGCTATTATGATTTTTGGTACGGTATTCTCTGTACTTAATACAGAAATGGGGATGACTAATTCGGAGACTCTGGAGATCATGAAAACCAGCGGGCCGGCATCAACTGGGCTTACATTTATCTGGATGCCCCAGCTTTTTGCAAAAATGCCAATGGGCTCTGCCTTAGCTGTTTTGTTTTTTATGGGTCTGACATTTGCAGGCTTTTCTTCAATCATTGCTATGTTTGAACTGCCAACAAGGGTTCTGCTTGATATGGGCTTAAGTCGCTCAAAAGCAATTAGCCTGGTGGTAGCCGTTGTTTATTTATTTGGTATTCCCTCAGCAAAGAATCTGAATTTATTAAGTAATCAGGATTATGTTTGGGGAATAGCCTTAATGATCTCGGGTGCTTTTATTGCTATTGCAATTATGAAACTTGGTGTGAAACAGATGACAGAAGAACTGGCTGCCATTCATAATGATTGGAAATTAGGTAGATGGTGGATTTATGAAATGAAATATGTAATTCCTGTAGCTGCTTTTATTCTTTTGTTTTGGTGGCTGTTTCAATCAGCAACTGTCTTTGCCCCTGAAGCCTGGTATAATCCTTTGAATCCTTTTAGTGTTATGACCTGTGTTCTACAGTGGCTTATTGTTTTAAGCTTGTTTATTGTTTTTAACCGGGTAATTGCTCAAAAAACTAAAACCTGATAATACCCTCAGGAAAAAATACGATTGGGATTTTCAAAAGATTCCGAAATATCTTAGGTTACTATTTCTAACATTCCCCGAAAAAACAGGGTAGGCTGTGCATTTCTTGGCAAAAAATCTTTTATGGATATCCGTAAATGATTATTTGTTTAAATGTTTTTTGTTAATCTCAAAGTGCAGATATAAACAAATAAGCGCATAAACTGATAAACAACTTTCTAAGTGTTAGATTAAAATTATTTCAAATACAATTTTTATTAATCTTTTTTCTGGCTTATCCAGGTCAGGGATTAATACACATTACAGGTATCTTGGAGCTATTAGTAACAATATATTGTTCATGAGCTCCCAGAATTTTTTTTGAGGTGGTGATAATAATAAGATCAGCATTTATATCTTGCGCGAAAGCCAGTGATTCTTTAGCAAAATTTGGTACCATGGGCAATTCATGGATTTCATATTCCAGTGTGTTTTGGATCAAATAGCGCATAGCCATTGTTAGATTAGTATCAATTTTTTTCTTCATTGATCTGCCTTCTTCTTTTTTCTTCAGGATATGAACTTTTGAATCAAAATACTTCCCCATAAAAATAGCCCAACGTAATTTATCCTTATTTTCTGTCTTAAAATCAAGGGGAAAAACAATATTTCTGTACTTTTCAAACTCAGCAGGCTTTTCCTGTACTATAATAAAGGGGACTTTTGATCCAGTCATCACTTTTAGTGCCCAGCTTCCCGTAATTTTTTGGAAACCTTTTAAACCATGAGTTCCCATTATTACCATGGCAGCATTATTTTCATTAGCATATTTGGAGATTGCAGAAAAAATATTCCCTTTTTGGAGAACTCCCTGAAAATTGATCCCAAATGAATTTTTATATTCTTTTACTTTTTCAGCAAGCTTTAAGTGTAGCCTTTCTTCTTCTTTTTTACTGCACTTACTATCTAAAATATGTAGGATGACAACATTAATATCTACCATTTTAGCAATTTTTATTCCATGAAGTAACGCATTTTCAGCTACTTTCGTGAAGTCCCATGGGACAAGAATAAAATCATTTTTTGCTGTCATATTTAGTCTTTTTTCGATTTCCTAAAATAGAAAAATCTATAGATATATAAAAGTAAAGCTGTTTGTATTTCAAATTTCTTATAGCGGAAAGAATAAAATAGCTTATTTTCACTACTTGTGCGGGCTGTCAATCATATAAAAGTTGTATTTTTGCAGGAATTTGAAAATTCATAATTTAATATAAGATGCTGAGACAAGAAAAAATCAGAGAATTGCTGAAAACCGGAGAGGTTGGAAAAGAAGTGGAGGTGAAGGCCTGGGTAAGAACAAAAAGGGGAAATAATAAACTAGCTTTTATGGCCCTCAATGATGGATCCGTCATACATAATATACAGGTAATTGTTGATATCGCAAACTTTGATGCGGAACTAATAAAATCAATTTCTACAGGAGCGTGTATTAGGGTAAAAGGAACTTTAGCTGAGTCTCCTGGAAAGGGACAAAGAGTTGAAATACAGGCAACGGAGATTGAAGCCTATGGTTTGGCAGACTCATCTTCATATCCCTTACAAAAAAAGGGGCATAGCCTCGAGTTTTTAAGGACCATAGCCCATCTTAGGCCCCGTACCAACACTTTTGGTGCTATTTTAAGGATTCGGCATGCCCTGTCTTTTGCTATTCATAATTATTTTAATGAGATAGGGTTTTATTATTTGCATACACCCATTATTACAGGGTCTGATGCTGAAGGGGCAGGTGAGATGTTCAGGGTTTCTGTGTTGGA
>JAOZKQ010000220.1 GCA_029935275.1 Bacteroidales bacterium
TAATTATGAAGGCTTTTATTCAGCAATACAATCATCGAATGATAGAAAATAAACTCTGTAGTGATTAAAGGGGGCTTCTAATAATTCCTTTCTTTCAAGAAACAAGGATAGTGAATAAGTTGCCTGCCTAGCCGGTCAGGCAGGCAAGCCATAAATATTTTTTAATAGCCGTAGCTATTTAGAAATATTTTGGCGAAGTCAGATTGTTTATTATGCTTGTTCCCTGTGGGTTGTCAGTCCCGATAATTCTTAAAAAATCTTAATCGTCTATAGAAAACTCTGACAATCTTGATGTGAAGTAATTATTAGAAGTCCCCTAAAGTTGGTGAAACTGCTGGCATTTGTTGCAATCAATCTATGTGTGAAAGTGTTCCCCAACCATCAAAATTGCAGTCATTGATAAAACCTATCTCATTCATCTTTTTAATCCAATCTTTAAATTTATCTTCCTCTAAGCTAATGGGTGGTGTCACACCGATTATTGAATACTGATTTTTTGTTGACTTTTCAATTCCATAAACTTTGTATCCTGTTTTTTCTAATTCCTTTTTTAATGCAACGGCATTTTCTTTGGTTTTGGAATAGAAGAAGAATTCCATTCCTTTAGGCTCTTCCATCTTCTTATCATATATGTTTAGCAAATCTAAATATGGGTGGGCAGAATCCTTCTGACCTTTTAAATTACTTTCGAATTTTTTTACGGAGATAAACAGCTTGGAAAAATCAAATATGTCCATTTTTGTTTTGCAATGTTTGTACCAATATTCCATTATATGATCAGTTTCTGCCCAGAACTACCTTCTTTTTAACTGGCATAAAAGGAAACATAAGGCATGAAGTATTCTTTCATCCTAAAGTAATCAGAAATTGTTTTGTTACATAATGTTTAATTTCCTAAAGGCAGGTTCATTTTTTTCAGAAGTGCAATATATCTTGGATTGTCTTTCAATTGATCATAAAGACGCTTATTTGTTGCGATATAGCTTATGTACATATCCCGCATTTCATAATCCTTTTCAAGGCAATCCATTGCTTTGTCGTATTCTCCCAATTTTAAATATCTTTCCGCTTTGATACCGCCACTCATCCAACAGTCAGTCCCATACTTCTCATTCATTTTAAACATTTCCTCAATGGCAGCAATATGCCCCTTTTCATGAAAGGCCTTTATTACAGCTGCCCTGCCTTCATCATTCCAATGTCCATATGCCTTGGTTTTTTTCTCCCATAATTCAATCCACTTTTCATAGTCTCCATTTTTATAAGCTGCATGCATGTGGAAATTAACTAAACCACCTTTAGCAAAGCCAAAATTTGGATCAATAGAGAGGGCTTTTTCGAAATGTAGAGTTGCAGACTGAATATCACCTTCATTTCTCATCACTACTCCGTAGAGTCCCAAAACCAGAGGTCTTAATGGATCCAGTTCCAATGCCAGATTAGCCTGATGTACCGCTTCATCTGACCTGCGCAGTATCATCAGTAAATGCGCATAATATATATGGCACAGGGCATTATTGGGATTCAATTCAAGTGATCTTAAAAATTCCTTTTCGCCTTTTTCCCAATCAAATTCAGTCCATACTGCATTTAAAGCTTTTACATAATGTGCCTGTGCTGAATTGGGATCCAGTTCAAGGGCTTTGTTCAGGTATTTATATGTCTTCGGAAGTGTTATAGATTTTGGAAGAACTCTTAAAAGTGTTCCAAACAAACTCCAGGCATTTGCGAGTCCCGCATAGGGGGCTGCCCATTCAGGATCTATTTCAATAGCCAGCTCAAAATACTCCAGAGCCTTTTTCATAGACTCTTCATCAAGCTTTTCCCAGTAAAATTATCCCATCAAGTAAGCATCATAAGCCTTAGGATCAACGGTTCGAGCCTCTGCTAACAAACTTTCTTCCTGCGGGGTTAAAACCACATTTATTTCCTCAGAAATCTTCTTTGATACATCGTTTAGAAAGTTTAGAATTTGCGTTTTTGCCACCCGGAAGTCCTCTGCCCATATTTGTTCCTCTTCAGGAAAGGGTTTTATCACTTTTATCTGCAAACAAAGGCTATCCTCTCCAACACATGATACTGAGGCCTCTATTACGGCATCTACGCTTAGTTCCGATGCAATTTCCGGGATCGACATATCAACTCCCTTAAAGAGCCTTGATGAGGTTTTGGAAATTACCCTCAAAGCACTGATTTTTCCCAGATCGCCAATGAGCCCCGAATGCATTCCGGCAACATAATATTCAAACTCATCGGTACCGGTATAATTGTCAAATGGGAGGATCACTATCGATCGAATAGACTCGGCAAGTTGTTTCTGATTGTCTTTGAATTTAAGCAATCGAAGCTGGGTTGGATCCAGTTTGCCTGGGTTTACTATAGTAAAGACTATTACAGCCAGAGCAATTACACCGTTTAAGGCCTGCAACATAATTGCTTTTGTTGTGAACTTTTGATGAAACCAGGTATAGATTAAAATGGCAGGCAATCCGAATATTACTAAGAGGATAAGTACATCCAGGATTGTAGTATTCCAATCATATTTATCTATAAGGAAATTGATGGCTTCAATAAAAACCCAGGCCCCGCCCAGGTAAACAATCAGGGTTTTGGCAATGTTTCCTTTGTTTGCTTGTTCAGTTTGTTCCATAATAAGTAGATGTTAATCTTAGGAAGAGTAATTTCCAATTGACAAATTTTATGGTAAGTCAGATTTGAAGTAACAGGCAAGTGTTTGATAAGTGTCATATAATTAGTATGATACAGTTTTTAACTTTCAGGCTTTCGACTTATCACCAGAGCAAACAGTATAAGCAAAAGCATTTATTGCTAACATCTTACATTAATCTACTAATATAGTAAAAAAAAATTATTTTTCAATATAAAATTTTCATATCCAGAAAAAATTAGAGAGTCAAGTGCAATTTTTGGATTAAGCCCATTAAAAAGATAAGACATATAAATAATTATTCAATCCAGGTATTTATTGATTTTTTTTATTAATTTTAATGCCTGTACAATTAAATTTAGCTAACCTTAAATCCTTTTAAATGAAAAAATTAAGCGCTTTTTTCATTCTTCTGCTATTTTTACTATTAACATGGCTTAGCTGGAACTGGTATAAGAATACCGTTCTTAGCGGCAATGAAGTACTAACGGAAGAAAAAAATGAATACGGGCCACTGGTGTTCAAGTGTGGTTCAGATGTACCAATTACAAATGACCTTTGGACTGCAAAGAAAAATGAAATCATTGCAGGGAAAACTGTTGGAAAAAAACTTCTGGTCCTTGGACCTTATTTTGAAGGCGAAGATGAGAGTATGGGGTATTCCAGGGCTGAAAAAATTAAGGAACTTCTTGTGAATGATCTTGGTGAAGAAGTCTTTGAGTTAGAAGCCATGCCTGCCGGGGATTGCGAAAGTGCAAAATCGAAATCACTTCATGGTGCCCGTATTAAATGGGTGACACGAAACGAACACGTAATTGAATATCTGGATAGAACTTTCATCTATTTCAAGTACAATACAACCAAACCAATTGATACCAGGAATGTTGTTGTTTATTTAGATAACTTAATAGATTATCTTAAATCCAGTGGAGAATCTGTTTTGATTACCGGTCATACAGATGCTGACGGGAGTGATGAGTTTAATGTTGAGCTGGGTTTAAAAAGAGCCAATAGGGTTAAGGACTATCTCATGAAAAATGAAATACCTGCTGAAAAATTATCTGTTGAATCAAAAGGTAAATCCGTGCCCCTTTCAACGAATCAAACTCCTGAAGGAAGGCAGAAAAACAGAAGGGTAGAATTAACTATCATAGAATAATTCCTGTAAAATATACTAACCAAATAAAAATTTTAAATTATGATATCTCTTTTAATTAATACAACAGCAAGTGACGGTACGAATGTTTTTTTGCCATGGTTTATGTGGCTTTTAGGAGCTTTTTTATTAGGAATAATTTTAGGCTGGCTTTTAAAGCTAATATTTGGGGAAAAAGCCCCGGAAGAGGTGCCTTTAGATGCTATAAAGGATGACCTTACAAAAGTTGAGGGAATTGGGCCAGTTATCCAGGAATTATTAAATAAGGATGGGATTTGGAGTTTTAAGCAATTGTCATTTACCTCTGTAACCAAATTACACAAAATTATAGCCGATGCCGGACCTGCTTTTACTGTTCACAATCCCAGGACCTGGTCGGCTCAGGCAAGACTAGCCGATGAAGGACTTTGGAAAGAACTGGAGATATGGCAGGAACGTCTCATGGGAGGTCTGTAAGGATAGTTGCCTCTTCAGATAAATTCAAGATATATTTGAGTATTGGTAGAAACCTCTTTTCCCGGTTTTTGGGTTAAGGGGTTTTTGCGTACATGGGTATGAACGGATCAATTTATAAAGTTGGGAGAATTAAATTTAATCTATTGGTAACCTCTAAAAATTAGAAATTTTATGAATCTGTGAGGCTTTCAAAATTTTC
>JAOZKQ010000221.1 GCA_029935275.1 Bacteroidales bacterium
TCTCACCTGCCCCTTCAGCATCAGACCCTGTAATAATGGGTGTATGCAAATAATAAAACCCTATCTCATTAAAATAATTATGAATAGCAAAAGACAGGGCATGCCGAATCCTTAAAATAGCACCAAAAGTGTTGGTACGGGGCCTAAGATGGGCTATGGTCCTTAAAAACTCGAGGCTATGCCCCTTTTTTTGTAAGGGATATGAAGATGAGTCTGCCAAACCATAGGCTTCAATCTCCGTTGCCTGTATTTCAACTCTTTGTCCCTTTCCAGGAGACTCAGCTAAAGTTCCTTTTACCCTAATACACGCTCCTGTAGAAATTGATTTTATTAGTTCCGCATCAAAGTTTGCGATATCAACAATTACCTGTATATTATGTATGACGGATCCATCATTGAGGGCCATAAAAGCTAGTTTATTATTTCCCCTTTTTGTTCTTACCCAGGCCTTCACCTCCACTTCTTTTCCAACCTCTCCGGTTTTCAGCAATTCTCTGATTTTTTCTTGTCTCAGCATCTTATATTAAATTATGAATTTTCAAATTCCTGCAAAAATACAACTTTTATATGATTGACAGCCCGCACAAGTAGTGAAAATAAGCTATTTTATTCTTTCCGCTATAAGAAATTTGAAATACAAACAGCTTTACTTTTATATATCTATAGATTTTTCTATTTTAGGAAATCGAAAAAAGACTAAATATGACAGCAAAAAATGATTTTATTCTTGTCCCATGGGACTTCACGAAAGTAGCTGAAAATGCGTTACTTCATGGAATAAAAATTGCTAAAATGGTAGATATTAATGTTGTCATCCTACATATTTTAGATAGTAAGTGCAGTAAAAAAGAAGAAGAAAGGCTACACTTAAAGCTTGCTGAAAAAGTAAAAGAATATAAAAATTCATTTGGGATCAATTTTCAGGGAGTTCTCCAAAAAGGGAATATTTTTTCTGCAATCTCCAAATATGCTAATGAAAATAATGCTGCCATGGTAATAATGGGAACTCATGGTTTAAAAGGTTTCCAAAAAATTACGGGAAGCTGGGCACTAAAAGTGATGACTGGATCAAAAGTCCCCTTTATTATAGTACAGGAAAAGCCTGCTGAGTTTGAAAAGTACAGAAATATTGTTTTTCCCCTTGATTTTAAGACAGAAAATAAGGATAAATTACGTTGGGCTATTTTTATGGGGAAGTATTTTGATTCAAAAGTTCATATCCTGAAGAAAAAAGAAGAAGGCAGATCAATGAAGAAAAAAATTGATACTAATCTAACAATGGCTATGCGCTATTTGATCCAAAACACACTGGAATATGAAATCCATGAATTGCCCATGGTACCAAATTTTGCTAAAGAATCACTGGCTTTCGCGCAAGATATAAATGCTGATCTTATTATTATCACCACCTCAAAAAAAATTCTGGGAGCTCATGAACAATATATTGTTACTAATAGCTCCAAGATACCTGTAATGTGTATTAATCCCTGACCTGGATAAGCCAGAAAAAAGATTAATAAAAATTGTATTTGAAATAATTTTAATCTAACACTTAGAAAGTTGTTTATCAGTTTATGCGCTTATTTGTTTATATCTGCACTTTGAGATTAACAAAAAACATTTAAACAAATAATCATTTACGGATATCCATAAAAGATTTTTTGCCAAGAAATGCACAGCCTACCCTGTTTTTTCGGGGAATGTTAGAAATAGTAACCTAAGATATTTCGGAATCTTTTGAAAATCCCAATCGTATTTTTTCCTGAGGGTATTATCAGGTTTTAGTTTTTTGAGCAATTACCCGGTTAAAAACAATAAACAAGCTTAAAACAATAAGCCACTGTAGAACACAGGTCATAACACTAAAAGGATTCAAAGGATTATACCAGGCTTCAGGGGCAAAGACAGTTGCTGATTGAAACAGCCACCAAAACAAAAGAATAAAAGCAGCTACAGGAATTACATATTTCATTTCATAAATCCACCATCTACCTAATTTCCAATCATTATGAATGGCAGCCAGTTCTTCTGTCATCTGTTTCACACCAAGTTTCATAATTGCAATAGCAATAAAAGCACCCGAGATCATTAAGGCTATTCCCCAAACATAATCCTGATTACTTAATAAATTCAGATTCTTTGCTGAGGGAATACCAAATAAATAAACAACGGCTACCACCAGGCTAATTGCTTTTGAGCGACTTAAGCCCATATCAAGCAGAACCCTTGTTGGCAGTTCAAACATAGCAATGATTGAAGAAAAGCCTGCAAATGTCAGACCCATAAAAAACAAAACAGCTAAGGCAGAGCCCATTGGCATTTTTGCAAAAAGCTGGGGCATCCAGATAAATGTAAGCCCAGTTGATGCCGGCCCGCTGGTTTTCATGATCTCCAGAGTCTCCGAATTAGTCATCCCCATTTCTGTATTAAGTACAGAGAATACCGTACCAAAAATCATAATAGCAGCAATAATAGAAACAGCATTATTTCCAATACCAGTTATAAATGCATTTTTTACCACTCCAAATTTTGATTGCATATATACTGCATAAGTCAGAAATAGACCCCAACCAGCCCCTGTGTCCCATGCATTTTGTGTTAATGCAGCCAACCATATTTTGGGCTTGGACAATTGGGCCCAATCAGGTGTAAATAAATATTTTATTCCTTCAAATGCACCTGGTAAAGTTACTGCACGAATAACCGACAGTAATACAATAAATAAAAGCGTTGGAATAAGAATCTTATTGACCTTTTCAATGGTCCGTATGCCTTTCCAGACAACCAGTGCCCCAAAAGCAACAGCTATAAAATGGAAAAATAAAGGCCAGTTACTTCCCTGGAACTGATCCCACACAGCCATTGCTTCAGCTGAATCCGAAGGAAGCGGATGGAACAAGGTTAAGTAGAAATAATAGATACACCAACCAACAACAACCGTATAAAAAAAAGCAATAGCCGTAGATACAAAAGCAACAAATGTACCCATCCAGGCAAACTTTTCACCAACAGCTTTCTTGAAAACCCCTATGGCTCCCAATCTGAATTTTCTACCCAGGGCATATTCTGCAATGATAAGAGGGATACTCCATACAAATAAAAAAATGAGCCAGGCAAACAAAAATGCACCTGCCCCATCCTCTCCTCCATTCTGTGCAGCAATCCGGGGGAACCTCCATATATTACCTGTACCTACAGCAATCCCAAGGGCACTTAAAATCAAACCCAGACGTGAAGAAAACATTTGCTTATCCGGACTTTCAGATTTATGTGACATAAATTTCAAGATTTTAATACAAGTTTAGCAATTTAAATTTGAACGCAAACCCTTACTAAAGAAAAAATGATTAGGCTTAAGCTGGAAGGAACAGATAATATAAATTTTATCAGACAATTAGAAAAAAATTTAAAATAACAATTCAAAATCTATACCTTTGCAATTGTCTATTATGTCTATTGAAACTAAACATATTACCAAATATTACGACCGGCAAAAAGCATTAGATAATGTTTCTTTTACGGTTAATACCGGTGAAATTATTGGTTTGCTCGGGCCAAATGGTGCCGGGAAATCGACCTTAATGAAAATTATTACCGGCTTTATATCTCCATCTTCAGGCCAGGTAATAATCAATGGTATAGATACTTCCAGAGATCCCATCCTGATTCGTAAACAAATTGGCTATCTTCCTGAAAATAATCCTTTATACAATGATATGTATATTAAGGAGTACCTTGAATATACCGGCCGCATATTTAAACTTGGCCCTAAACTTAAACCCAGGGTAGAGGAAATGATTCATCTTACAGGCTTAACTCCGGAAAAGCATAAAAAAATAGGGGCACTTTCAAAAGGTTATAAACAGAGGGTTGGGCTGGCACAAGCCCTGATCCATGATCCCGCTGTTTTAATACTGGATGAACCAACTTCCGGACTTGACCCTAACCAAATCATTGAAATAAGAAATTTAATTTCGGAAACCGGAAAAGAGAAGACAGTTATCCTTTCTACTCATATCATGCAAGAGGTAGAAGCTATTTGTGATCGTATTGTAATCATTAATAAAGGAGAAATTGTTGCAGACGATTCAACATCAAAGATCCAATCAAATACAGATGAAAACTTACAAACTATTCTGGTAGAATTCCAGGGTGATATAAAACCTGAATTACTAAATCAGATTGATGGTGTTCTGAAAGTAATAAAAGTAAAAGATAAATCCTGGCTGCTCCAGGGATCCAGGTTAAATGACCTTAGGCCTGTGGTTTTTAAATTTGCCGTTGCAAACAAATTAATAATCCTTTCCCTTCAGGTACAGGAGAAAAGCCTGGAACAAATTTTCCAGGAATTAACAAAAAACTGATACCTGGAATTCTCAAATAAAGTCCGGGAATAGATTCAAGGGGACCTCTAATAATTCCTTTCTTTCAAGAAACAAGGATAATGAATAAGATGCCTGCCTAGCCGGTCAGGC
>JAOZKQ010000222.1 GCA_029935275.1 Bacteroidales bacterium
TTTTTTACAGATTGTGGCTTACCTGAAGTCAGTTCGAAGAACCTGACATTTCATCACACAACTCTAACTGAGTTTAATAAATTAGCAAGCAATCAGTTAAACCTTGAGCTATCCATTAAAAATCCTTATAAATTATGTGATTTAAAACCT
Organism: Bacteroidales bacterium; assembly: GCA_029935275.1. Lineage (GTDB taxonomy): Bacteria > Bacteroidota > Bacteroidia > Bacteroidales > VadinHA17 > JANTGF01. The sequence goes on from JAOZKQ010000222.1 coordinate 151, forward strand.
GCTTACGGACTAATATTTCATGAATATCTGAAAAATTATGATTTTTGGGGATATGGGGATATTGATTTAATTTATGGAGATATTAAGGCTTTCATCACTAACAAACTTTTAGATAATTATGATATTATTTCCAACCACAAAGACTTTATTGCCGGTCATTTTTGCCTCCTCCGGAATACCCCTGGCATAAACCAGCTATTTATGAAAGGAGCTTATTATAAAAAGGCCTTCCCTGAATCTAAATATACTGGATTTGATGAGCAAATTCTGGATCTGAAGGTAGCCACGAACCCAAGGCATTTAAAATTAAGTAAAAAAGTTAATCTGGTATATCATTTATGTTTAAACTATATTGTTAAAAGTCCTATTAAAAAAGTAATCCGGCCTATTTGGTTAATGTTACGAGAAAAAGACAATTTGGAATTAAAAGATTTTACATCTATCGTTTCAACAATGCAACAAAACAAAGAAATTAAAGTACATTACAGAACCAGTTTTCAATCTGATTTAATGTTTCTTAAAAGAAAAGTCAAAAGATGGAAAATAATATGGAACCCTGGCACACTGAGAAATGAGCACACTGATAAAGATCTTTTATACTTTCATTTTATTTTATCAAAATCTTCAAAAAAATTTAATGTTGATCTATTCAATAAAAATACTCGTGCTTTCATAATTCAATCATCAGGAATAAAAAAAGAAAGATGAAAGTACTAATCATAATTCCGTATTTTGGAGATTGGCCTCCCTGGTTTGCATATTTTCTTCAAACATGTGAAACCAACCCTGCTTTTTCATGGTTGCTTTATTCAAACTGCCAAAAACCCGAAAAATATCCAGCTAATGTAAATTTTATTCAGCAAGATTTATCAGATTTCAATCTTTTAGCCAGTCAAAAACTAAATCTTAAAATAAATATCTTTAACCCATATAAAATATGCGACATCAGGCCTTCATTCGGTAAAATATTTGAAGATTTTACTAAGAACTACGACTTTTGGGGATATTCCGATCTTGACCTGTTTTATGGAAACCTAGGGCATTTCATAACAAATAACCTTTTAAAGGAATTTGATTTAATTTCTGTAAGAAAGGACTATTTCAGCGGGCATTTTGCATTATACAGAAATACAAAGATTGTAAATACACTTTACACAAAAGGTGACAGGTTTAAAGAAATATTTCAGGATAACAACCATCATTATGCTTTTGATGAAAGGTTAAATATTTTTGGGAGAAGACTTTTTCATAATAAAAACCAAGAATTAGCAAAATTAATATATTCCAAACTGGAAAAGCTAATAAGCAAAATTAGGTTTAAATTCAAAAAAGATAATAGGAACCCGTTTCCTGACGATATGACAAGCATTGTGAAAAATGCAAAGACTAAAGGCCTTATCCGATACTATGCTGAAGACCTGGTAGGATCCGATCTTTGGTTTTTAAAACAAAGGATTTCTTCGTGGGAAATTAACTGGGAAAATGGCAAATTATATGATGCCGTTAATCAGAAAGAATTTCTTCATTTCCACATTATAAAGTCAAAAAAAAATAAGAATCATAAAATTTACACATGGAAACCTAATACCGGATTTACTATCACTTATAGCAAATTATCAACATTCAATTAATGATTCCAGGAATATCTTTGTAAAAAACTATACTTCTTAATTTGATTTTCTACAAAATGAATTAAATCATCTGACCATTCAATGTTCTGCCTTGATTTGTGAGGTTCATCGTACACAATTTTCGCACAATTATCAATATAGTTACCAGTATTGCACATTCCAAGGAAATCCAACAAAGATTTCAACTCATTCCCCGGATTAATAATAAAATCTTCATGATAGAGATCATAAATATTCAGGCTTCCTCCTTTTTTCAATTGATTAACTGTTTCAACTCTATTAAAGTAATTTTTGATAAATGACAAAAGCTCAAGATTTCCCGGCTCCCTTTCTTTATTAAGCTTTTCAAAAGACCTTCTGGTCATAGTGGTAATAATATCAAAAGGATTGCGTATTACATGGATATATTTTAACGGAAGTTGTAACCTGCTTTCAATAAGCTGCAAAAGATCCGGATTCTCATATAACATAATAGAAGTCCTTCCACCCAACTTATCACCAACTATATGTAGTTCATCAAAATCACCTTGCCAGCTGCTCTCAACTTTATAGGAATAGCCGGTCCAAATATTTTCTTTTCTATTTTTAAAACGTCTGGAATTTTGAATAATGGAAGCGAATACCTGATTTTGATGATATCCCATCTTCAAATGGGGCAATAAACCCCATTCCATTCCCATAACAACATTAGGATGTGCGTCCAGCAATGAGGCAATTAAACTATGGCCGCTTCGGGGATAACCTAAAAAAATAACAAAAGAATGGACTTTATTAAACTTTTTCTTAAGTAAAAATCCATATATCATTGATTTAATAAAACTATAGAAAAATCTTATTTTGGAAGTGATCTTATGCAAAACTTCTTTCATTTTATTGGATTACAGATACATTAATTATTAAAATTAATCTTCAAATAAAACTGCATTATTCTTATAAGTTTATAAAACAGATACTCCAGAAAATAATATCCCAACAGAGACCAGGTAAGTATTGGACAAACCTGTTTATGTGAACTTTGACCAAACATTGATAGGTTGTTGCCAGCAATTACCTTTATCATACACTGTTCTTTCAAGGACAATGATCTTTTCCAATTTTCTGTTTTTTTAAGGATAGGTTTCTCAAGAATATTGACATGTAAGCTTTTATGACTCTCTGGCAATCTGTCAAAAAGATCTCCACTTCTCTGACTTAGCTCAAAAAAAGAGATCCCGGTTTTTTCAAGCAATTGTGAAAATATTTCTTCAGTATTTAATATCAAATCCTCATATTTAATCATCTCAAGTCGTCCCTCTTTGCTCATTCTCAAAGCTTTTTTCACATGAGTCCTCCAGTTTAATGCTGTTTGAACAGGATTCCTGCTCATAAATTTATCAGATTCCGGAAATTTAGTTCTTTTTTGAGAAGCATACACACTATGACAATCCCGGACAATCGACAAAAAACAAGTTTTGTCAGTTGAAACAAATTCCATCAGATTGTCATATAAATGAATCAATCTTTCAGCTTTAAATAACACAACTGAAGCTTCCGTTTTAGTTTGATTTTTATAACTGGTTAATATTGAAACAAAAACCTCAAAATTATTGGCATTCTCAGGAAGGTTCAAAAATATATCTTTAGATAGATTCCAATACTTCAATTTCGGATCCTTCATGAAATAATGAAAGAACTTTTCTTTATTGGTTCTGCTATAATCAAAAGGTTGTCCCGGATTAACTAATAGCTCATTCATGATCACTTCTCCCTCAGGGCAAACCAAAATATCTGGAGATTTGCTAAACAAATTTGCCAGGAATGTTGAACCCGAGCGGTTTATATATGTCAGAAATATAAGCTTCAACCCTTTACCATTGAATAATCATTGTGTTATTTCAAATCCAAAACGCTTTCAAAAATAGCTCTCATTTTATCCTCAAAAACCGGATAGGCATAATTGTCTCTAAATTTTAAATATGCATTTTGACCAAGTTTATGCCTTAATTCTTTATCTTTAACTAAGATTCCAATTTTCTGTGCAATTTGACCCGGACTCAACGGATCAATTAACATCCCATCTTCTTCAGATTCAATCATTTCTGGTATGGCACCAATTCTGGTTGCAATCACCGGAAGCTTTGCATTCATAGCTTCCAAAATTGTTACAGGAAAACATTCCTCCTTAAAATAACTGGGGAAAATAAAAATATCTGCATTTTCAAATACCTTAAACTTTTCATCATCATATACCGGACCATGGATATTTACATATTTAGCTAAACCCTTATCTTCAACAAATTTTCGGCAGCGATAATATTCTTCCTTACTATGAATTGCCCCGTATGTATTCAATATAATACCATGGAGTTCTCCTTTTAACAATAACATTGCTTCTAACAATACCATTAGTCCCTTTTCCGGAAAATAATTAGATAAAAATAAAATCTGCAAATCATCATTCTTTTTATTTTTATCAATAATGGTAAAATTCTTAATTGAATTTCCCATTGCGAATAATTTCACATTTCTTAAGTTTAAAGGCTCAACTTCATTTTGTATCAGACCTTCTGAAACATGAATAATTGCCGAATTACTAAAAACCCATTTATATAAAATGTTATAAATAGGTCGTGATTTATACCTGGGAATTCCACGGTTATCCAAGTGGTAAACCACTTTTTTACCCAATAATTTAATAGTTAATGCAA
>JAOZKQ010000024.1 GCA_029935275.1 Bacteroidales bacterium
CCTGGCCTGACCCTGAGGGAGGGCATCTGGATCAGATCTCTACAATAATTGACAGTATTAAAAATCAACCTGATTCCCGCAGACATGTAATAAGTGCATGGAACCCTGGTGATCTGAAGAATATGGCATTACCTCCATGTCATATTCTATTTCAGTTTTATGTTAGTAATGGGAAACTATCATGTCAAATGTACCAGCGTAGTGCAGATATTTTCCTTGGCGTTCCTTTTAATATTGCCTCTTATTCCATTCTAACCATGATGATGGCCAGGGCAACAGGTCTTGAACCAGGAGAGTTTATTCACGTATTGGGAGATGCACATATCTATTTAAATCATTTGGATCAGGTAAAAATACAAAAAGAACGTGATACTTATCCTCTTCCAACTCTCACGCTTAATCCGGCCAAAACGAATATTTTTGACTTTGATTATGAGGATTTTACGCTTAACAATTATCAGTCTCATTCACATTTAAAAGGTAAAATATCCGTATAGTATTGAATGAAAGCCAAACTTTCTAAAATTAATCTAACATCCGATGAAAACCATCTCCATAATAGTAGCCATTGATGAGAATAATGCCATTGGTAAGGATAACCAGCTATTATGGTACATACCAGATGACCTTAAGCGTTTTAAAAGATTAACAACGGGACACCCGGTAATCATGGGAAAAAAAACCTATGAATCTTTACCCGTGAAGCCACTTCCTAACAGAATGAACATAGTTTTAACAGATATTCCTGGAGAAAAAATAGAGAACTGCACTATGGCATATTCTATTGAAGAGGCAATTTCGCATTGTCCGGATGGAGAAGAATGCTTTGTTATGGGTGGAGGAATGGTTTACAGGCAGTTTCTTGAAATTGCTGATAGGCTTTACATCACTTTTGTTCATAAAGAATTTGATGCAGATACATTTTTCCCGGAAATTGATTTTTCAAAATGGATATTGAAAGAAGAGGAAGCTCATGTTATTGATGATAAAAACACCTTGTCGTTTACCTATAAGATATTTACCAGAAAAGATAAATAAGTTCACCCACTTTTTACCAATATTCTATATTGTTGATATTAATCAACTTAGCAACATGCAAATTATTAAACTTATATTTTTTCATACTTCCGTTAAACCTTTTCGTAAGACTTATGTCTAACAATCAGGATTTGAAAATCAAAAAAAGTTTAGATAATTTATTAACGAAAAAACTTATCATGAAAACAAAAACATTATTTTATTATTCAATTTTCTTTTTTAGCTTTCTATTCATACTCAGTTCCTGTCAAAAAGATAATGGCCCGGCTACTATTAGTGACACTGACCTTAAATTGGCTGAAGATGATGCATTAACTGAAAGTGTATTTGATGATATTATGGCCTCTGTGGATAATGCTGTAATGACAACAGATGATTTATTATTTAATGGCGGACTTAAATCTGCAGTTGTTTCTGAAACCTGCCCCTTAATAACAGTTGACCATCCTGATACTGAATTCTGGCCTAAGGTTATAACTCTCGACTATGGCGATGGATGTGAAGGATTCTTTAGAAAGACCCGTAGTGGTAAAATTAAAATCACCCTGACTGCAAGATACAGGGTAGAAGGTTCTATCAAGACTGTTGAACTCATTAATTACAAAATTAACAACTTGAAAGTTGAGGGTACAAAGGTAATTTCAAATGATGGAAGAAACGAAAATGGCAATTTGACCTTCACTATTCAACTAACCGGTGGCAAGCTTATTACAGAAGATGAAAAGGAAATAACACGTGAATTTACCAGGATCAGGGAATGGACTACAGGAGAGCTGACCCCAAACCACTGGGATGATGTATATTCTATTACAGGATCGGCATCAGGCATAAATATTAATGGAATTTCATACACACGTACAATTACAAGTCCGCTTATAAAAGCAGCCAGCTGCGTTTTTATTCAAAGTGGTACAGTCGCAAGGGAAGTTGATGGAAGACCTGCATCTACACTGGATTATGGTGATGGAGAATGTGATAACGAAGCTACCATTACTATTGGAGATATAACCAAAACAATTCTACTCAAACACAGAAGATAAAATAAAGATGATAATATAAAAAGGGCGGTATTTACCGCCTTTTTTTATCTTAATAAGGTATAATAGACAAAATTCAGGATTAAGAAGCTTTTAAAATCTTAAGATTAATTTTTTCAATCTTATGTTTGGCAAAGTTCTTATCAATTTCAAGTTTAGTAATCTTTTTTGAAGGCATTTCAAACATCTCATCAATCATAATTGCTTCACAAATAGAACGAAGTCCGCGAGCTCCTAACCCAAACTCAATTGCTTTATCAACAATATATTGAAGTGCCGATTCCTTAAAGCTTAATTTAATCCCATCCATATCAAACAATTTTACATATTGTTTAATAATGGCATTTCTTGGCTCAGTAAGTATTCGTCTCAGGGCTTCCCTGTCTAAAGGTTTCAGATAGGTTAAAATAGGCAACCTTCCAATAATTTCCGGGATCAAACCAAATGATCTTAGATCCTGAGGGGCAATATACTCAAGCATATTATTCTTGTTAATATATTCCCTGTCCCGGGAGGCCGAGTAACCAACTACTTTTGCATTGAGCCTTTGTGCTATTTTACGATTAATCCCATCAAAAGCCCCACCGCATATAAAAAGAATATTCTTTGTATCTACAGGTATCATTTTTTGCTCAGGGTGCTTTCGTCCCCCCTGGGGTGGTACATTAACAATTGATCCTTCCAGTAGTTTTAAGAGACCCTGCTGAACACCTTCACCTGATACATCCCTGGTTATGGAGGGGTTATCTCCTTTTCTTGCGATTTTATCAATTTCATCAATAAAAACAATCCCTTTTTCAGCAGCTGTGACATCATAATCAGCAGCTTGCAAAAGCCGGGTCAGGAGACTCTCAATATCTTCACCTACATAGCCTGCTTCTGTAAGCACGGTAGCATCAACAATGGTAAAAGGTACATGAAGCATTTTAGCAATTGTCCTGGCCAATAAGGTTTTACCTGTTCCTGTTTCTCCCACCAAAATAATATTGGACTTTTCAATCTCCACATCGTCATCTGACTTAGAAGTTTGTAAAAGCCTTTTATAATGGTTATAAACAGCAACTGACAGATACTTCTTGGCAGTATCCTGGCCTATAACAAACTGATCAAGATAATTTTTGATTTCAACAGGCTTCAGGATCTTTATCTGATCAATATTAAAATCATCTTTGCCCCTGTTCTCCTCCTCAATTATGGTATGCGCCTGCTCAATACAACTATCACAGATGTGCCCTGAAATACCGGCAATCAGGAGATTAGTTTCCTTCTTCTCTCTTCCACAAAATGAACACCTATCCATATTTTTTACAAAATAGTTTAAACCGGGTATAAATCTACCCAAAATCATTACAAATATAGAAAATATTAACTAAACAGGGTATAGGGTTTTCAACAAAAAATAAATAAAGTCAGATTTATGCCTTTTTCTCACGAACCAGAACTTCATCTATCATACCATATTTCAAAGCTTCTTCAGAGGTCATCCAATAATCACGATCAGAATCTTTTTCTACCCTTTTAATCGTATTACCAGAATGCTTTGCAATTATTTCATACAACTCGTTCCTTAACTTCAGGATCTCCCTGGTTGTAATTTCCAGGTCAGAAGCCTGTCCCTGAGCGCCACCCATTGGTTGGTGGATCATGATACGGGAATGTTTCAAAGCAGATCTTTTACCCTTGGTTCCGGCAGTAAGCAGGACAGCACCCATAGAAGCTGCCATGCCTGTGCAAATAGTGGCTATATCACAAGAAATATACTGCATAGTATCATATATCCCCAGCCCTGCATGTACTGATCCTCCAGGGGTATTGAAATATATTTGAATATCTTTCCCTGGTTCTGCCGAATCCAGATAAAGCAACTGAGCCTGAATAATGTTAGCTGCATAATCATCAATTGGCAGGCCAAGAAAAATAATACGATCCATCATTAATCGTGAAAAAACATCCATCGAGGCAACATTTAACTGACGTTCCTCAATAATTGTAGGGGAAATATAACTATTATATATCGAAGTATAATTCTCAAGCCTCAAGCTTGATATTCCAAGATGCTTATTGGTAAAATTCTTAAAATCATTATAATCTTTCATGTGTTTATTTTTTTATTGGCAATAAAAATTCAAATATCAAAATTAAAAAATAAGTCTATTTTTTCTCAAAAAGTTTATCAAACTCATCAGCTGAAACTTTTTTATCTTCAACTTTTACTGCATTTTTAATATAAGCAACAATCTTATCCTCATAAAGTTTATCCGTTAATTTCTTTCGCTCCTCCTCTTTTCCAACCAGCTCTTTAGCATAATGATCCAGCTGATCAGCCGGCAAATTTGAAAGCCCATACTGAAGCAGTTGCATTAATGTAACTTCTCTTGCATAAGCAAGTATTTCTTCTTCACTCACCTCTATATTCTGGGTACCGATCACCTTATCTTTAATCAGCTGCCATTCCAGATCAGAACTGAAATGATCAAAATCCTTATCAATTTCCTCTTTGGTAAATTTACCTTCATTGGTTCTTACTAACCACTTTTTAAGAAATTCAACAGGAAGCTCAACTTTCATTTTCTTAATCAGCTTTTCTTTAGCATCCACTCCAAAACGCATTTCACTTTCACGTTCAAGGTTTGCCTGAATCTCTGATTCAACTTTAGCCTTAAACTCATCTTCAGACTTAATTGTATCCTTACCAAAAGCCTTATCAAAAAGATCCTGGTTCACTTCAGCATTTTTAAAAATATTGATTTCCTTTATATTAAAATCAAAATCACCATCAAGATCATCAAGCTTTTCTTTGTCAATCTGAAGAATTCCTGAAAGTTCCGTATCATTTGGGAATGCCTTCTTAAGGTCAAATTGAATATGATCTCCAGGCTTAGCCCCGATAAATTTAGCCTTTATCTCTTCATCCTTAATAACTCCTATTGAGAAATTTGCTTTTTCATTAGTAACAGCCTCCTTATCAGAGTCTTTTGAAACTATCTGAGTAATTTCACCTGTTAAAACTTCCTCCCCGACTTCAATTTTCTCTACCATTTTATGCTCACCAAACCTCCTGGTATAATTATCAATATAGGAGTTTAGCATTTTTTCATCAACTGAAATTGTATAGTAAGGAATTTTATCTCTTTTTGTAAGATTGATATCAATCTCCGGAGCCAGGCCAACATCAAACGAAAATTCAAAATCTGTTTGACTGTCCCAGTCAATTTCACCATTCCCCTCTTCCGATGGCATTGGATCTCCAAGTATCCTCAATTTCTCATCAATAATATATTTAGACATCGATTCAGAAATCAATTTATTTACCTCCTCAAGCAAAATTGATTTGTAATACAACTTTTTCACCAAGCCCATAGGCACCATACCAGGCCGAAACCCATCAATATTGGCTTTCTTTCTATAATTCTTTAACTCTTCGTTTATCCTTTTTTCATAATCCACCTTTTCAATTTTCAACTTCAAAACGGCATTTAAGGCATCTTTATCTTCCCTGGTAATGTTCATATTTTTATTTATTGAATCTACAAAATATAGCAGAACCGCTAACGATATAGTGGTTCTGCTGTTTAAGTGCGGATGAAGGGACTCGAACCCCCACGCCCGAAGGCACTAGATCCTAAGTCTAGCGCGTCTACCAATTCCGCCACATCCGCAAAATTTTTCGCAAAGGTAATAAAAAATACCATATGCACATTATTCCAAGCCCCTGGTTTTTGTCTAAACGTATCAGCTGTTTGTGAATTTTTTGCAAGTTTCACCAGAATTCCGTATTTTTAAACACAGCTATAAACAAACCGTCAGTAAAACTTAAATGCCTTATAATCTGATTGTATGTATGAAATTTATTCTGAATTAACTTGAATAAGGATGTAATTAATGTGTTTCCATAAAGGCTTGGGTTTGAACTAGAAAGTTCAAATATAAGCCTGCCTGCCGGCAAAGGCAGGGCGTACGATAAATCTAAACCGCAATCCCGAAAATTGGGATGAAGATTAAAATTTTGAGCAACAACGCAGAAGTTGCACTTTATAGACAAACTAATTAATAAAATTTAATCATGACAAAACTATTTTTAATATTGACCTTTTTTCTATTTCCGTTGATGGGTTGTCGTTTCAGTCAGGACAAAGGAAATACTAATATCCAAAAAAATTCTGTTAAAGAGACTTCAATCAATTCTGAAACCGGCCCAATGCTTACATTAATATGGAAAACTCCTTCTGATTTAAAAATTCCCGAATCCGTTATCTATACTGAAGAGGCCATTTATGTATCTAATATTAATGGAAGCCCAACCGAAGAAAACGGAGAAGGTTTTATAAGCATTTTGAATAAAGAAGGAAAAATCATGCAATTAAAATGGATAACCGGACTGAATGCCCCAAAAGGCATGGGAATATCTGGAGATAGAATGTATGTTGCAGATATACATAATCTGGTTGAAATTGATATAAATAATAGCAAAATCATTGGTATTTATCAAGCTGAAGGTTCCAAATTTCTAAATGACATAGCCATTGATCCGCAGGGCAGGGTTTATATATCTGATATGAAAAAAGATGTCATTTATCGTTTTGCTGATGGCAAATTAGAAAAATGGCTGGAATCAGATTTACTTGTTAGTCCAAATGGACTTTTTTCTGACCATCAAAACTTAATGATTGGAACAAAAAACCGCATTTTAAAAGTAAATACTGAAAGTAAGTCAATAGAAAGCTATATTGAAAATACTGGTGGAGTGGATGGCCTTGAGGCAGTTGGTGGCGGGAAGTATATCTTTAGTGACTGGCTGGGGCACATCCATATTGCAGACCCTGAAACAAAAAAAGTATTACTTTTAGATTCAACCGCTGATAAAATCAATGCAGCAGATATAAATTACATTCCCTCAAAACAACTTCTGCTGGTACCAACATTCCTTGACAACCGAATTATGGCTTATCATCTGGGATTATAACTTCTCTCCAGAAAAAAATATTAAAAAATTGTTGCATAATGAGCATATGTTCATTATCTTTGTCCTGTATAAATAATTATTAAACACCTATTTCCATTCGTATGGAAAGGAAACAGGAGAAAAACAAGTAAAATGAACCATTCAGGAAGAAATAGAAACCAGGGAACCGGATCAGGAAAAGGTCTGGGTTTTGGAGGTGGCCATGGCCGTAATAAAGGTGGCAGTTTTGGAACAGGAGGATATTGCGTTTGTGCTAAGTGTGGAGCAAAGGTCCCTCATGGACAAGGGGTGAAATGTACAAGTCAAAAATGTCCTGATTGCGGGCATACTATGATTCGGGAAGAATTACTCAATAAAACAAAAAAATAAGACCAGGCACTTATCTTCTAAGTTCAAAATTCTTACCAAGATAAACCCGCCTTACTTCTTCATCATCAGCAAGTTCCTGGCTTGTTCCAAACTTCATTATACTACCTTCATATAATAAGTATGCGCGGTCAGTAATGTTAAGGGTTTCATGCACATTATGATCGGTAATAAGAATCCCAATATTTTTCTCTTTTAAGCGGGAAACAATTTCCTGAATATCCTCAACAGCAATTGGGTCAACACCAGCAAATGGCTCATCAAGTAAGATAAATTTAGGATCTAAAGCCAGTGCTCTTGCAATTTCAGTTCTCCTTCTCTCCCCGCCTGACAATTGTATCCCAAGGCTTTTCCTGATCTTTTGCAAACCAAATTCATCTAGCAGGGATTCTGTTCTTTCCCGTTGCTCAGCTTTCGAAAGAGAAGACATCTCCAAAACGGCTTTAAGGTTATCCTCCACACTTAATTTTCTAAAAACTGAAGCCTCCTGGGCAAGGTAACCAATACCCTTTCGTGCTCTTTTATACACTGGCAGCTTCGTTATATCTTCAGTATCCAGGTATATATGACCCTCATAGGGGGTTATCAGGCCAACAATCATATAAAATGAAGTGGTTTTACCAGCACCATTAGGGCCCAATAATCCAACAATCTCTCCTTGTGAAACTTCAAAAGAAACACCTTTAACAACCGTACGGCTGCCATATTTTTTAACTATTTTATCAGTTCTTAGTTTCATCCCTCAGGTCTAACATTAATGAATAGAAACATAAAGATACAACTTCTGTAGGAAATGATTAATCCGTTTGTTTTTCATCTTCATCATCATCATCCTCTTCATCCTCCTCAGCAAGCTTCGCATCCTGCTTTTTAATAACTCTTCCTGAAATCTTAATACTTATTTCATAAAGGAATACTAAAGGAAAACACACCATCACCTGACTAAAAATATCAGGCGGTGTAATAATGGCTGCAAGAGTTAATATAACAACAATTGAATGCCGGCGATAGGTCCTAAGAAATTCCGGGGTCACTAAACCAACTTTTGTTAAAAAATAAACCATTACCGGCAATTCAAAAATAACTCCACTCGCAAGCGATATAGAAGATACAGTAGAAATATAGGATCGGAGATTTATCATACTTACAACTTCTTTACTTACCGAGTAAGAACCTAAAAAATTAACAGACAAAGGAACAATAAGGTAATACCCAAACAATACCCCTAATAAAAAAAGAAAAGAGCTATAAAATACGGCACCACTTGCATATTGTTTTTCATTTTGATAAAGAGCAGGTTTAAAAAAACGCCAGAATTCATAGAAAACATATGGAAAAGCCATGATCAATCCTACGATAAGGGAGATCATAATATGTATCATAAACTGACCCGCCATCTGAGTATTAATAACCTGAAATGGATTTGAATTGATACATAATTTATCAATATGCACCAATTGTGCAAAGGAACAAAACATTCTATTTGTAATGAACTCCGGGTTCCTCGGTGCTAAAATAACTTCATTAAAAATAAAGTCTTTAAAGATAAAAGCTACAATAGCAAAAACCATAATAGCAAGAATAGAACGTACTAAATGCCACCGTAATTCTTCAAGATGTTCTAAAAAAGACATTTCATTTGCTGACTTTCTTCCCATTTTTATACTTGGTTTTAAAATAATGCTCACTAATCCTCGTACAACAGCTATTTAATCACTAAGACAATAAACTTGCAAATACTCTTAAATACAACAAATTAAAAGCTTTATACAAAAAATAAAAACCAGTTATTATAAGAACTGTTCTTATTTGAATTTTATAATAATTGATGCAAAGAAAATAAACTTATTTATTACTTTTTCATTTTAATAAAAAATAATATGTATATTTATAGAACCTAATATTTAATTTTTCTTTTTATCTTTATAAAAAAGATCAAATAATAAATAAGAACAGTTTTATTAATCATGACCATTGAAGCAGAAATCTCCTTACCAAAATATTTAAAGAAACATTTTGGTTTTGATAAATTTATAGGAAATCAGGAACCTATTATCAGAAATGTACTTGCAGGGAATGACACATTTGTACTGATGCCTACTGGTGGGGGAAAATCTTTATGCTACCAGCTACCTGCTTTAATTTTACCAGGAACAGCTATTGTTATTTCCCCCCTGATTGCATTAATGAAAAACCAGGTGGATGCCATGCGGAATTTTAGTGATAAAGATGGTATTGCACATTTTCTAAATTCATCACTAACAAAAACAGCAATATTGCAGGTTAAAGAAGACGTAATTAGCATGCGGACAAAACTTCTTTATGTTGCACCAGAATCACTTACAAAAGAGGAAAACATTGAATTCCTAAAGAAAATTAATATTTCATTCTATGCAGTTGATGAGGCTCACTGCATATCGGAATGGGGGCATGATTTCAGACCTGAATACAGAAGGATACGTCCAATTATTAACGAAATCGGAACAGCGCCAATGATTGCACTTACAGCAACAGCAACACCTAAAGTGCAACAGGATATTCAGAAAAACCTAAGTATGCTTGAAGCAAACGTTTTTAAGTCTTCATTCAACAGACCTAATCTGTTTTATGAAGTGCGTTCTAAAGCTCATGCTACAAAAGAATTAATACGATTTATAAAAGACAACCCCGGAAAATCAGGTATTATTTATTGTTTAAGCAGAAAAAAAGTCGAAGAACTAGCTGAGACCTTAAATATTAACGGAATCAAAGCACTACCTTACCATGCAGGCATGGATTCTTCAACCAGAAGTGGCAATCAGGATAAATTTTTAATGGAGGATGTGGATGTTATTGTTGCTACTATTGCTTTTGGAATGGGCATAGACAAACCTGATGTAAGATTTGTTGTTCACTATGACATACCTAAAAGCCTGGAAGGCTATTACCAGGAAACCGGAAGAGCAGGCCGCGACGGAGGGGAAGGTAGATGCATTACTTTTTACAGCTATAAGGATATTCAAAAATTGGAAAAATTCATGGAGAAAAAGCCGGTAGCTGAACAGGAAATTGGCAGGCAACTCCTCCTTGAAACTGTATCCTATGCGGAATCATCTGTTTGCAGGCGCAAACAATTACTTTATTATTTTGGTGAAGAATATGACAGTAAAAATTGTGAATCATGCGACAATTGTGTTCATCCAAAAAAACAATTTGAAGGAAAAGATTATATAGTTAAGGCACTTCAGACCATTGATATAGTACATGAAAAGTTTAAAGCTGATCATGTATCAAACATCCTTGCCGGCAAAGATAGCTCTGATATTAAAGCATACAGGCACCATCAGATTGATATTTTCGGATGGGGTAAGGAAAAGGATGAAAAATTTTGGGGAGCTGTTTTGCGACAGGCTATGATCAAAAAGCTAATTATAAAAGACATTGAGTCTTATGGCCTTTTGAAGATAACACCTGCAGGCAGAAAATTCATCACTGAGCCTTATTCTTTTATGTTGACAGAGGATCATGATTACACAGGTAAAGATGAAGAAAATCAAAATGGTGGTGGACAAACAGCAGCAGTTGATGAACAGCTTTTTAATATTCTGAAAGATTTGCGCAAAACAATCTCCAAAAAACTAAATCTACCACCATTTGTTATTTTTCAGGACCCCTCCCTTGAAGATATGGCAATACAATTCCCTATCAATCTTGAAGAATTACAAAATGTATCCGGAGTAGGGGTTGGAAAAGCCAAAAGGTACGGCAAAGAGTTTGTTGAACTAATTAAAGCTCATGTTGAAGAAAATGACATACTCCGCCCCCAGGACCTGGTGGTTAAATCAGTAGTTAATAAATCAGGCTTAAAAGTTTATGTTATTCAAGCTATTGATAGAAAAATATTATTAAATGATATAGCATCCGCAAAAAATATGAATATGAATACCCTGCTCGATGAAATTGAATCAATTGTACAATCCGGGACAAGGTTAGATATCGACTACTACATAAATGAAGTAATGGACGAGGATCATCAGTTTGATATTTATAGTTACTTTAAAGAAGATGCTGAGGATGAGTCAATTGATGCTGCCATGGAGGAACTGGGAGAAGATGAATATACCAAAGAGGATATTCGGCTGATGAGAATAAAATTCTTGTCGGAAGTTGGAAACTAAAAAGATTAAAATCCTCTTAACCTGGGCCACTAACTATTATCACCTATAAATTTTCTTCTATTTAATTAACCTTTAATTATATATCAGTGAATGAAATAATAAAAATTTCAAACTTAAGTAAACGCTATAAAAATATTATAGCTATTCAAAACTTATCTTTAAGTATTAAAAAAGGCCAGATTTATGGCATTCTTGGTCCAAATGGAAGTGGAAAAACAACTACCCTTAGTATATTAACAGGAATAATTCATGAAGATTCGGGCTCTTTTCAGTGGTTTGGCAATGCACCTTCCCCAAATTCATTAAAACGAATTGGGACACTCATTGAATCACCAAATTTTTATCCATATCTCTCCCTTTATCAGAATCTTAAGATTATTGCGACAATTAAGTCGTATCCTGATTCAGATATCTCAAGAGTTTTAGGAATTACAAACCTGCTCACCCGTAAACATTCAAACTTCATGACATTATCCCTGGGGATGAAACAGCGCTTAGGAATAGCTGCCACTTTACTTGGAGATCCGGAAGTCCTGGTTTTGGATGAACCCACAAACGGACTTGACCCGGAAGGCATTGCAGAAATACGGGAAATCATAATTAAACAAGCAAAAGATGGAAAAACCATTCTCATTGCAAGCCACATACTTGATGAGGTAGAAAAAGTTTGCACACATGTTGCCATTCTTAAAGAAG
Organism: Bacteroidales bacterium; assembly: GCA_029935275.1. Lineage (GTDB taxonomy): Bacteria > Bacteroidota > Bacteroidia > Bacteroidales > VadinHA17 > JANTGF01. The sequence goes on from JAOZKQ010000024.1 coordinate 12,258, forward strand.
GAAAAGTGATAAGTGAGGGCAGTGTTCATGCTTTGCTTAGTGAAGATGAAATAATCCATATTGTTACAAAAAAACAGGATGAGTTTATGGAAGCACTGGTTAGGGAAGGATTGGTCAAAACTATTGAAAAAGTAGAGGATGAAATAGTCCTGAGCCTTGCAAAAGGAAGCTCTTCAGGAGATCTTAACGAATTTGCTTTTAAAAATGGATTTGTTTTAGAAAAAATTGAAGTGTCAAAACAAAGCCTTGAATCACAATTTCTAGAACTCATTAAATAATTATTCTATATCTAAATTATGAGAAAACTACTTCAGATAGAATCAATAAAAACACTAAATAACCCTGGTTTCAGGATCATTCTCGCATTGCATTTTTTACTGTTTTTACTGGTTGTTTATGTTTTTACACGCATTGACATCACTGCACCGGGGTTCAGCACTAAAAATATGTTTATGTTCCCTCATGTATGGGAGATATATGCATGGATTGCCAGCTGGTTTAACTTGTTGTTTCTTGGTTTAATCATCATTCTCCTTACCGGAAATGAGTTTAATTATAAAACAGTCCGGATGCAAATTATCAATGGATTAAGCAGAAATGAATTTTTAAGCGGGAAACTTCTGATTATCTTTTTTATTGCTATATGGGCAGCCCTGATTGTTTTTCTGTCCGGAATTATCACCGGGCTGATCTTCACTAAAGATATCAGTATGCAACTTATTTTGGATAAATCTTACATGATACTCATTTATTTTTTCCAGGCAATCGCATATATGAGTTTTGCGCTTATGATAGCAGTGATTTTCAAGTCAAATGCATTAGCCATAATAATGTATCTACTTTATTTTATTATGATTGAGCCTATTGCAAGGCTGTTTTTCCCTAAAGAAGTACGACCATATTTCCCGGTAAAAGTTATAAGTGACCTTACACCGGTGCCAGAGTTCCTGTCCATTACATCTAACTCAACAGAAGTCAGCGGAAATAATGTATTGGATTTTGAATCCATCGGACTTTTCCAAAAAGCCCTGCCCTTACATTTATCCCTTATAATGGGTGTTTTTTATACCATCCTGTTTATAGCTATCAGTTATTGGATAATTAAGAAAAGGGATTTTTAAAAAATGCCATTTGAGAAAAATCTCAAATGGCATTCTATTAACTATTATACTTTCTTACAATCTTTTATAATCAATCTTTTATACAACGAACTGACCTGCCGGAATGTTTAGAAATACTATTACGACCTACTATACTACCCGCCAGTCCTCTGTACCAGGCGTGCGAGCCTGTGGCTTCACCGGATGAAGTCCAGAAACGTGCTGTTAATCCAAGATTCTGAAATCTGATTCCATCATAGGCAGGATCATTTATATCATTTAACCTGCCACCTGGAAGTGCAGTAAAACCACTTTCATTGCTTCCTCCTGGAAAATTCCAATGCTCAGTTCCCTCTTCTTTCAATTTAGTACCTTCATCATCGGTGCCTCTCCAGCTTGTTTTTATTACCGTTGAATCGGCCATT
>JAOZKQ010000223.1 GCA_029935275.1 Bacteroidales bacterium
TTTGTCTTAAAATAATAAATAATAGCTTGAATATTTAAATTATGAAAATAGTTAATCCATCGGAAAGCATTAGTACTATTGTTTCGGTTATCAATAGTGCAAAAGAGTTTGTTGTTTTAGTTTCCCCTTACACCGATTTAAACGGTTGGGAGAACCTGAAAGATGCTATCAACAATGCTGTTAAAAGAGGAATTAAGGTGTCGTACTATGTTAGGAAGGAAGAGGGGATTCCAGGCACAGAAGAGTTAGGTGCAACAATATACGAAGTGCCAAACCTGCATTCAAAATTGTTTTATTCAGAGAGTAAAGCTGTAATTGGTTCTGCCCATCTTAAATATAACGAAGATATTAATTGGACTTATGTTTTAAACCTCCCAAACGAGGTTGCTGAAATGAAAAACTTCTTTGAGAAAAACATTAAGCCACTGGCTGTTGCTTATAAAAAGTAATACCACTATTGTTGAATTTTTTTTTGATACAAACATGAAATTTATTGAAATTGAAGAAAATCTTAATAGTATTATTTCTCTTGTTGAGAATGCAGGGAATTTTCTTATTATAATTTCTCCTTTTAACGAATATAAAGGATGGGAAAAACTACTAAATGCCATAAATGATGCTGCAAAAAGAGGTGTTGAGGTAAAATATTATGTCAGGGAAGGAGAGGGCTATAATGGTATGGAGGGTTTGAAAGTAAATCTTTTTGAAGTTCCGGGGCTTCATGCAAAAATGTACCAGTCGGAAAAAGAAACCTACATTAGCTCAGGAAACTTAACAAATGATACAAATATTAATTGGTACATAAAACTTGATGAACAAGAGGAAATTAATGAGATTGTTGAACAATTTTATGAAAAACTAATTCTTCCGGTTGCTGTCCCTTTTAGAGGATAAGTGATATCTAGTGGATAATATACTGATTTAGTGAATAATGAATTATTAACATAGACCGCTTAAATTAAAGAAAGGAGTTTAATAGATGCATACCAAAGTATTCAGGGAAATGAAGTACCGCAGGATGGGACATTCAGGCTTGTGGGTTTCGGAGATTGGCCTGGGCCTGTGGAAATGGGGGGATCCGGTCTATGATGGTTCACGTATAGGCGAACATGAAGGGTTCAGGATTCTTGACCATGCTTTAGAATTGGGTGTTACCCATTGGGATACAGCCAATTCTTATAATTTTGGATCGGGAAACAGTGAACGCTTGTTGGGCCGCTATTTTGCAAGCCGGGAAAAGAAGGTTCGTAATGAGCTTGTCCTGGCAACTAAAGTGAGGAATTCTGTACGTGATGAACATAAAATGAGCCAGGACTTCTCACCTAATGAGCTTGGGTCCTCCCGCAAATACATAATACGTGCGGTAGAAGATAGCTTGAAGCGTCTCCAGACTGATTGGATTGATGTTTTGTATGATCACTTTCCTGATAATCTGCCTGATGGTTCCTGGGAAACACCTCTCGAAGAAACATGGGATGCTTATAATCTGTTAGTTAGCCAGGGGAAAGTGCGTTATCTGGCTGTTTCCAATCGAACTATTACTCAACTTGAACAAGAATCTAATGCCTTAGAGTCAGTTGCTTCTAACCCCTCACGTCGGATAATTGGGGTTCAGAATGCTTACAATGTATTACAGCCTTTCAAGCTGTCTTCATTGAAAAACCTTGCCACCAGGTCTGATGAAAAGGATTTTCTCGATTATATTGAGAAGAAGCAAATTGGCTTGGTTCCATACATTCCGCTTGCTGTTGGACTGCTTACGGGGCGATACCGTAAAGGCAATATTGATACAAGTGGTCGTTTGTCTGATCAGGCAGGAGAAGAATGGAGAGACGAGTTCCTGACCTCCCGGAATTTGGAGTTGGTTGAAAAACTTAATCTTATTGCTAAGGATAAAGGATGTAGTTTGGCTCAGTTGGCTATAGCCTGGTTGTTGTCTCATGATGCTGTATGTTCTGTTATAACCGGCATAACAAAAATGGATCAGCTTAAAGATAATGCAGGGGCTATTTCGGTATCCCTTACTAAAAGCGATTTGGCAGAACTGGATAAATTAATTTCTTAATCAGAGTTAAATTCAACTTGCCCGGAATGAATTATTAATATTATTATGAAGAAATTTATTAGCCTCATTGCTATCTGCTTTTTGGTTATTCAAATTAATGCACAGGATACTAATCCATCCCATGTAGATAATGAATCAGTTGCGCCAAGCTCTAAGGGAATTGTTTTGGCAGGTAGTTCAATTACCTGGGGCGGCGGAAGCATTATGGATCGTTTTTCAGGACAGGTAATCGATTACATTCAAAACGAACTCGCATCAACAATTATCTGTACCATAATGGAATTTACAGGCAGTGTTGAAGAGTTTAAGAATCCTTTTCAATACAAAGGTGTTGGGAAAAAGATTTCAGGAATTAATTCGAAAGTGGAATTTGATATGCTTGGTGATGAGATTGCGATTTGCCAAACCAAACTGAGAACTTCAGATTATGCCCTTATTCAGGTAAAAGCCGATGGCAAAATTATAGGGAGATTTACCAACCACAACGAAAACACAGGCAGCGAGAATCAACAATTTTCAGGCAACGGAACAAGTGTAAAATTTCAATTGAAATATCCGGCAAGCCATTCGCATGAAGTTAAAATTAACGGGAAGTTGCAGCAAGGCGAAATTTACACCGGTGGTTGGTCGCGTAAAGTGCCTGAAAACCCGGGATATTTGGTAATCAGGAAACTCGACAAGAACCAAAAACCTGTTCATTTTATTTGGTTTAAAACGGCTCCCAAAAAAGGGGCAAAAATAGTTATCGCATATAAATATGGCAGAATAGTTGCTTATGAAGGGTCAACAGTGGGTCAGTTGGCAAGCGACGAAGAGAATGAAACTCCCTACGGAGAGGGGACAGTCTCTTTCGACCTGGCAAATCCTGCAGTACTCTCATCGGGGCTGGAATACCGGTACATCGATAAGAATGCATTTTGGATTCATAAATTTACAGCTGCAAAAAAAAGGCATTTTGAAATTGAAATTATTGAAGGAGAAAATCCCTATTTCATTATCAATTTTGCATCCAACCGCTATCATAATTTTATGAATGCCGGAATTGGCGGCTGGTCGCTGGCCCGATTGCTCGATAATGATGGAATAAATGATTACAATGGTTTCTTTCAGAAATTTATGCCCGACATTATTGTTAACGAAAGCGGTACCAACGATGATTGGGCTTTTGGTGAGAGAAAACTGAAGCGCACTTTAAGCGGTCTAAACGAGAAAGAGGTGGAAAAACTTTGGGCGCTGGAACTTGATAGGGTCACTTACCAGAAAAGCTCTAATGATTACACTGTGAGAGTAAATACGGGCTTGATATCGGATGTGGATGAGTTTTCTTTATCATGTACGCAAATTGTTGGGTCAGATATAGCAGTAGGGGATATTATCAGAATAGGTACATATCATGGAGATAACCACCAGGTCATTTGTCGCGAAATTGAGGCAGTTGACTTGCAAAAGGGGGAGCTAAGCTGGCTCAATCCGCTTAGCCCGGAGCAGATATTGAATATTGAGGTTTACGCTGACCTTATTGGTGAAGAGTGTTCAGTGCGTGATTTGTCAGCTTATCAAAGTCAATACGAAAAGCTAATAAGTAAATTGCAAAAAATCAGCCCACAAACCCTGCTTCTGATTACACAACCCGGTTTATCAAATTACAGAATGCGGCAGTTGTGGGGATACGATATTATTCACAGAAGGCTTGCAACAAAATTTCATAATGTAAACACGATTGAAGTTACCGATTGGTTGTATGATTTCCAAAAAGCTAATATTTCAGGTCAATCCTTTGTTGAAATAGAAGCAAATGGAAGTGGTGAATATACACTGCAGTGGCAAGGTCACTGGCAGGGCTTTGAAGTATGGGTTAATAATAAAAACGTTTATGGTACAGATTGTTACATAGATGGAGGTTTTGGGTATTCAGTTAATCAGAAAGCATCAGGAAGTGAGTTAAATATTGATGAAGCTTACAACAAAAGTTTCAGCGCAAACAGGAAAATGCGATTGGTTTTCACAAAAAATATTCCGCAAAAAGGAAAAATTAAAATTGTGAAAGCAGATTCTGTCTGGTCGGGAGATTATTGTCATACTAATAATACTGGGGCATATGTTTACGGGCAAATTTATATTAGCCGTTTAAAGGATTACATTAATCTAAAATAGTGGAAAATTGAATACGGAAATTATATTAACAAACAGATTAAAGGGAATTCCATCTTCTAAATTTCTTAAAACCATTGTATTAGAAAATGAAATAAAAAATGTGTTGATTGAGTCTGTTTCAATAAAAGGTTTTTATCAACTTGAGGTTCCGGCACAGTCTGGAGTTTCTGATGTCCTATTGACAATTAGTGGTGAAAGTCTGCTTCTGGTTGATAATAGTGATTATGAAATTAGTTCCAG
>JAOZKQ010000686.1 GCA_029935275.1 Bacteroidales bacterium
AAACAGTTAGTTTTTGAAGGAGCTACTTATTCTTAAAAGTACGGTGCGTTTTTAATCGTGAAAATCCGTGTTTAATGATAGTTGAAAAGTTACTACTTTTTTTTTGCCAAAAAAAGCTTGCACTTACCCTAAATACACTAAAAGTTTTTGATATGTATGTGTTTTTCGATTCTTTTATCTATTTTCAAGGCAAAATAAGATTTTCAATTTAAATACAGATGGTATGAATAAGATAATAATCATTATTGCCACGGTTCTGATGTTTTCCTGCACCAGTCAGCTTGAGTATAAAGTTCCGGTCTATGCATGGCTGAGCGGACCAAAGAATGCTACTGATATTGAATTACAGGAACAATTTATCGATTTTAAAGAAAAAGGAATTGATGGCTTAATGTATTCAGCAGGCCATGATCCTGAAACCTACAAACGTGTTGGGAAAATTGCCAAAGAAGCAGGGCTGGAATTTCACGCCTGGATTCCTACGATGCTTCAGGGGGAAAATCCAAAACTTAAACAGGAATGGTATGCTGTTAATGGTTTGGGTGAATCAACCTTGGATAAACCTCCCTATGTTGGATACTACAAATTTCTTTGTCCTAATTACGAAGGTGTATATGATTTTTTAGCAGAAATGTATGGTGAAATTGCAGCTATTCCTGAGGTTGATGGAATACATCTTGATTATATTCGCTTTCCCGATGTGATTCTGGCTCCCGGATTATGGGATAAATATGACCTTGTAATGGATAGGGAATATCCACAGTTTGATTATTGTTATTGCGATAAGTGTGTTTCAGATTTTAAAGCCCTGACTGGCATTAACATTAAGGAAGTTGAGGATCCTTCACAGGTGGAAGAATGGAAGCAGTTTCGCTATGACCTGATCACAGATCTGGTAAACCGGCTTACTGAAATGGTTCATTCAGAGGGGAAAGAAATAAATGCTGCGGTATTCCCGGGGCCCAATTCAGTAGCAAAAAAGATAGTCAGGCAGGAATGGGATAAATGGGACCTGGATGCTTTTTACCCAATGAATTATAACGATTTTTATCTTGAAGGCCCGGAATGGGTTGGAGAAGTTTGTAAAGAAGCAGTAACAGCACTTGGAAATGGCAAACCTGTATATAGCGGTTTGTTTATTTGTCCAAATCCAGATAAAAAGGCTGGTGAAGCCGACCCGGAAAATCATGGGCTGGTTCCTGAAGAATTGGAAGAGGCCATCCGGG
>JAOZKQ010000687.1 GCA_029935275.1 Bacteroidales bacterium
TCTATTGCTTTTGTTTCCCGTTTTTCGGACTATGAACTTTCAACCTTCATCCTTCTATGGGTATCCATCAACGGAAGGCATTCTGTACTGTTCTACATTCTTCATTCAACATTCATCCTTCATCGTTTCCGGGAACTCCTGTCTTCGGTTTTCCTTCTTCATCCTTTCTATTTCTCTCTTCTACTTGGTCTTCCGTTTCTTTTTTCCTTTCAGATTTTACCTTATTGTTTATTCCAATTCAACCTTCAACCTTCATCCTTCATCGTTTCAAAAGTCTTCCGTCTTCGGACTCCAGACTTTCAACCTTCAGCCTTCATCCTTCAACCTTCATCCTTCCTTGGGTCTCCATCGACAGAATGCATTCTGTCGCTACAGTTTTTTAAATCATTTTTATTCGTCATTATTTTCCTTCCGTCTTCGGACTCCTGACTCCGGACTTCCTTCTTCATTATTCTTCCTCAAGAATCTCAATCTCTTTAATCACATCGCCTGCTTCTATCTGATCAATAACATCAAGGCCTTCATAAACTTTACCAAAAACCGTATGCTGCCTGTCAAGATGCTGAGTGTTTTCTCTGTTAAGGCAGACAAAAAACTGAGATCCACCGGTATCACGGCCAGCATGGGCCATTGAAAGTACCCCAAGGTCATGATATTGATTTTCTCCATCCAATTCACATTTAATATTATATCCAGGGCCACCTGCACCTGTGCCATCCGGACATCCACCCTGAATTACAAAGCTGGGGATAACCCGATGAAATGTCAGGCCGTTGTAGAAACCACTTTCTGATAACTTTATAAAGTTTGCAACAGTACCAGGTGCATCTTTTTCAAAGAAGTTTACTTTCATGTCACCTTTATCAGTCTTAATAATAGCTTTTTTCATTTTTTATATTGAATTAATTAATTTTTTAAAATCAGGCTGCAAAAATAGGAATAATTCAATAAATAGTTATAATATTCATGGAAAACCTCCAAAACAAATTATTATTGTTCGATAAAATTTATAGGATAAAATTTATTGTTTTATTCAAATAACTTAGCAATGGGGCTATGCGCCCCAAACCCCCATTTACTTTTTTCCTGCAGCTGAAAAAAGTAAACAAAACCCGCCACTGAAGATAAAATTTCTAAAAATCAATCCATTACATTAAAATCAAAATTAACTCATCCTTTTAATCCCTCGTGCCTCGGGCTTAACGTCTTCAAACAGATTTGATTT
>JAOZKQ010000224.1 GCA_029935275.1 Bacteroidales bacterium
TTCCTTGAATATTTTGATCAGAAGAAACTAACTACTATCTATTTATTAGGTGGGCTATCTGGTGCGGCCCTCTATATTTTTTCATTCAATGTTTTTCCTGCTTTTGAAAAAGTTCTGGATGTATCCATTGCATTAGGAGCATCAGCTGCAGTAATGGCTATTGTTATAGCTACAGCCGCCTATGTCCCAAATTATGTTGTCAGATTAGTTCTTATCGGCCCGGTGCAAATTAAATACATAGCTATTGGTGCATTCTTTTTCACATCTGTACTGGATTTTGCCACTAATACAGGAGGTAAAATAGCTCATCTGGGTGGTGCCCTCTTTGGGTTTTTCTATGTTATACAATATAAAAAAGGTAAAGATATTGGAAAATGGTTTGATAAAATAATGGACAGTATTATGAGTGTTCTCAAACCCAGACCAAATCTCAAAGTCAAATATAAAAAGCCACCAAATAATGACTTTGAATATAAAAAACATAAGGCCAGTGAACAGAAACAAGTTGATGAAATTCTGGAAAAAATTTCCAAGGGAGGTTATAACAGCCTGACAAAAAAAGAAAAAGAGTTTCTCTTTAAGATGAGTGATAATAAAAAGTAAAAATCTTTTTTTAATAAGAAAATGAGCTTAACTTAATTGAAAAAGCTATTCCAAATATTTGCATTATTACTTTCAACCCTGCTAATAATAAGTATCTTATTAGCATATATTTCCGTATGGATTAGTCCGGAAAGAATTTGGTTCCTGGCATTCTTTGGGCTTTCATACCCTTACTTTCTGATTGGAAATTTATTCTTTTTCTTTTATTGGATTTTCCATAAAAAGAAACTGTCCATACTAATACTTATTGTTATATTACTGGGTTTTAATCATTTCAACAGCTATATACCAATAATCAGGAAGGACAATAAAGTGTTACAGAGTAGTTCTGTTTCAGGACCTGAAATTAATATACTGTCATATAACGTCAGAATGTTTAATCTTTTCGAAAAAGAAACAAGAACAGCAGAAAAGACCTTGCAATTTATAAATCAGGAAAATACAGATATCATATGCCTGCAAGAGGTGCTCATCTCAAATTATTATGATTTTAATTTAAGCTCTTTTAAAAAACATTTAAAAAATACTCCTTACCTCTATATTCAATATTTAAATAATCAAAGTAAAGACCATCACTACGGACTGGCAATTTTTAGTAAATATCCAATTATTAATAAAGGTAGAATTGATTATAAAAATGCTAACAATTTAAGTCTATTTGTTGATTTGCTAGTAGGACAAGACACCTTGCGCATCTACAATAATCACCTTCAATCATTCCGGTTGGGTTCTGATAATTTAAAATTTCTAACGAATTTCGAAGAAGCTATTGAAGACCCACCTTTAAGTGAAGTAAAAGACATCTCTTCTAAAATGAAAAGAGCTTATGTAAAAAGAGCAGGACAGGCCAGGGAATTATCAGCCCACATACAAACATCACCATATTCTGTTATTGTATGTGGTGATTTTAATGACACACCCGTTTCTTATACTTACCGGAAAATTAAGAACAATATGAAAGATGCATTTATTGAATCCGGTAAAGGACTGGGGAAAACCTATTCTCAGATCATCCCATCCTATAGAATCGACTATATTCTTCACAGTGACAGGCTGGTGGCCTATGATTTTAGAACCATAAAAGAAGGATATTCTGACCACTACCCTATCCGGTGTTCATTTTTACTAAACAATACGGGTAATTGATCGAGATCAACATTCCCCCCCGAAAGAATAATACCAATCCTTTTCCCCCTTCCAAGTTCTTTATGCTGTAACAACACAGCCAGAGGAACAGCTGAAGAAGGTTCAATAATAATTTTCATCCGCTCCCAGATAATTCTCATAGCCATAGAAATATACTCCTCAGATGCGGTTAGTACATTATCTGCATTTTCCTTAATAATTGTAAAAGTAAGTTTGCTTAATGATGTAAGGAGACCATCTGCAATTGTATTGGGATTATCTGACGGAATAAGTTGGCCACTATAAAAAGAGCGGTAGGCATCATCTGCATTTTCAGGTTCAGCAGCAATTACCTGAATATTTTTAATCATAGCTTTTGCAGCTATAACAGTACCACTAAATAAGCCACCACCACCAACCGGGGCAAGAATTATTTCCGGAGCGGGGATGTCTTCAAGTAGTTCCTTTACTGCTGTTCCCTGACCACAAATTACATTGAAATTGTCAAATGGATGAATAAAACTGGCTCCTGTTTGTTGAATTACTTCCCTTAATCCACTTTCCCTGGCTTTCAGATCGGGTTTACAAAAAGTAATTTCTGCACCATAAGATTTAACTGCTTTGATTTTAACATCAGGGGCATTCTCCGGCATAACAATATAAGAAGGCACTCCTTGCTTTCTGGCTGCTAATGCCAGGGCTGCAGCATGATTTCCTGAAGAGTGCGTAGCTACCCCCAGCTTCAACTTTTCTTTTTCAAGCATAAGAACTGCATTGGTAGCCCCACGGTATTTAAATGCTCCCACTTTCTGGAAATTCTCGCACTTAAAAAACAGTTCAGCCCCAATCATTGAATTAATGGCTGAAGAAGTTAATACAGGCGTCCGATGCACATATTCCCGAATTCTGGAATGGGCAAGTTGTATATCTTTAAAAACTGGTAAATCCATAGGCTTAAAATCTTAGAGCTTACCAAAACACTTTTTCTTATTTAAAATTCCCCTGGTAGTATTTAACATAAATTCTTTTTGCAGCTTCCAGAATATCATATTCTGAGGAATATAACAAAAAGTCTTCCGGAAACCTACAATAATTCATGAACACTTTTACTTCCTGACCTTTCAAGCCTGTTAACTCTCCAACATTTTCCACATTAAATTTCTTCTCAATTATCATCATCCTCTCCTCTTCCTGCAACTTAATCTTAAGTTTCTCCAGGCTTCGCTCCTCTAAAGATTTCATATGAAAACTAAAACCGACCCTTACCTTATCATATCTAATTGCCTCCTGTCTGGCAATCCGCTGCAAGTATATCCTTGCCTCTTCAGCTGGGGGAGGTGGCACTCTGGTATTTAACACTTTTTGCTTAAATTGCTCATAACTTCCAAGACTATTGATAGAAACCTCCTGAATTTCATAAATTTTATATTTTAAGTAAATGACTCCCGCGAAATGGTTTGAAGGCCAGAAGTGAGGTAATAGAAAATACTTTTCCGTAAACCCAATGGCAGAAATATGCAAAGAATCCCGAAACCGCATATGAATTCTAAAAAACCCCAGGCTATCACTTGTGGTAGCTATTCCCAGGCCTGAGTTTATAATATGTGCATAGAAAACAGGCCTGTTATTCATATCCTTTAATTGCCCGTTAATTGTTACCAGGGTATCCATTGTAACCTCGGTAACTGCCATAGAGCTAAAAGCAATCACTATCCATAAGATCCCTATACCAAATATTTTGTTCAATTAATCTGAATATTATTTAAATGTTATTTCTATCTATTTTTAACTCAATTATTGGGATTTTATTTTCAGCTATTTATTTTTTACATATTTTTCAAGCCAGCTATTCATCTCCCACAGCATATGGAGAACCGATTCTCTTGCTCTATAACCATGGCTTTCATCAGGCAACATTACTAACCTTACGGTGGCGCCATTACCTTTCAGGGCGCTAAAATATCTTTCACTTTGAATTGGAAAAGTCCCGGAATTATTATCGGCCATCCCATGAATAAGCAGAATAGGCGTTTTCACTTCATCTGCATGCATAAAAGGGGACATTGTATAATAAATCTCAGGTGCTTCCCAGTAAGTTCTGGGTTCAGCCTGAAAACCAAATGGAGTTAAGGTCCTGTTATAAGCACCACTTCTTGCTATTCCAGCAGCAAATAATTCAGTATAGGACAAAAGATTTGCAGTCATAAAAGCACCATATGAATGACCACCAACAGCAACCCGCTCCCGATCAGTTACACCCATCTCCACTGCCTTATTTATAGCAGCCTCAGCATTTGCCACCAGCTGTTTAACAAAAGAATCATTTGGTTCTTTATCACCTTCCCCAATTATTGGGAAACTGGCATTATTTAATACAGCATAGCCCTGAGTAACCATTACCAATGCGGACCGTGGACTTATCCTTACAAAAGTATATGGAGAGCCCTTCATCTGGCCAGCTGCTGACGCACTCTTATATTCACGTGGATAAGCCCAAAGAAATGTAGGTAAAGGACCATCTTCTTTCTTATAAGCAGTTGGTAAATATAAGTCAAAACTAAGCTGCACTCCGTCCTCTCTTTTATATTGGATAATTTCTTTTTGAATATCTTTAAATTGAGGATAAGGATGAGGAAATTGCGTAAGTTTAGTTAGTTTACCTGATTTTAAGGAACGAATAAAATAATTTGGAGGTT
>JAOZKQ010000225.1 GCA_029935275.1 Bacteroidales bacterium
TAAGCTATCCAACGGCAGGAGATGAGCGAATAGTCCTGCTTAACTGGTACCTCTTAAAAAACGCCAATAACTACGCTCCGCCCATCTCGAAAACAGTCATCTGTCAACTGACGGAGTAAATTTCTTGATTTTCAATATTTATTTACTATTTTCTAATTATTTTAGGGTGTTCCCCGATAAAAAATCGGGGCAGGCTATGAGCTCCTAAACTCGGTTCGCAAGCAATTCGGTGCATTCAGTGTAATCCCTTGTTCTTGAAACTTTCTAAAAGCCACCTAATAAAATATAGTTTTCTACGAAGTACTAACTATGCAATAATTATTCTGTTTTTATCATTATACCACATTTCGTATAAATGTTGGTAGGTTTCATGTATAGCGCTCCTTTTTATTTTATTGGTAGGTGTTAAAATGCCATTATCCAACGACCATTTTTCTGAAATAATAAGTAATTTATTTAATCTTTCATGCAAGTGAAGTTGGGAATTTTCTTTGTTCAATATTTTTAGAAGGCTTTCTTTAATTTCCTCCAAATTAATATTTTTGTATTTATCCGAAAGTTGAATAAGCCCAATAGGTTGAGGCAAGTCTATGCCAACCACACATATCTGTTCAATAATATCATTGACAACAAAACGATTTTCAATAGGCACAGGAACAATAAATTCCCCTTTTGCAGTTTTAAATGTGTCATTTACTCTTCCTTTAACTTTTAAAAAACCATCAGAATCCAAATCACCAGTATCACCTGTTTTATAAAAACCATCTTTATCGAAACTAGCTTTGGTCAACTCAGGTTCGTTATAATACTCATCAAACAACCAACTGTTTTTTACCAAAATTTCATCAGTTGCAGGATCTATTTTTATTTGTCCATCTTCAAAGCATTTTCCTGTTTTGACAGTTCTAATATCATTTTTTGGTTGAATAATAACAATTGCCAGTGCTTCAGTCATGCCATAAGTTTCACGTATATTTATTCCTATTTTTTGAAACCATTTAATAGTGGCTATAGGTAATGCTGATGCTCCGGAAATAATCAATTTAGTATTATTCAGGCCAATGGATATCCTTATTCTTTTCTTGACATCCTCAGCTACTTTGGATATTCGTAACATGGCGTCGAGGCGGGGTGTTTTTGCAATAATACCCTGCTGCAGTTTTATCCAAATATTTGGTACTGCCAAAAAGATGCTAGGCTTAACATCTGCTAAGTTTTTGGCAAAAGTATATAGAGATTCAACAAAAGATATTTGACCCTCATTGTAAAATCCGCATGTAATTACAAGTGTTTGTTCGGCAATATGATTTAAAGGTAAATATGACAAGAAAGTATTTTTTCCTGGAGAATTAAAATTAAAATTATTATGTTCCTTATCTTGTTTCATCATCAGATTAGCAGGGGCAGAGTAGTTCATAACCGCTCCTTTGGGTACTCCTGTTGTTCCCGAAGTATAAAAAATAGCCCAAATATCATTTAAATCCGGTCTAAAATTTTCCTGGTCAGGTTTCTTATCCTTTATAAATTTACTCCAGTCTGTTCCCGAATCTACTTTAACTTTACTGTTTTCCTGAGCAAAACTCACAATTGGCAACTCTTTAGGAATGCCCGTTTTTGCCTTTTCCCAGTTATCAATTTTTCCAACAAACAAAAATTTGATTTCTGATAGAGTAATCACCTCGTTTAACGCATCTCCAACTAAATTTGAATAGAATGGAACAGTGACAAATCCGCCTAACATAATGGCAATTTCAGCAATTACCCATTGATAACAATTTTTGGAGTATATTCCAACTTTATCTCCTTTTTGAAGACCAATTGATTTCATTCCTGTAACCAGCTGAAGAGCCTCAGAAATTACTTCGTTGTAAGTAAACTCTTCCCATTTATCTCCATATGGTTGCCTTAAAAAGACTTCGTTTGGCAGGTTCGATTTCAACTCATATAACTTATCGACCAGACTTGGATAATTACTCATATTATTACTTTTTAAAGAGCTCAAAAATAATAATTTATACGATAGAAAAAAAGCACCCAACTAGAGATAATTGGGTTCAAATATCACTCATGAATTAAAAACCCGATAGATGAAGATGAGTAAGTGAAAACGGTCAACCTTATTTAGGCATTAACATCTTGAATCTTGTGTCTTGTTTCTTGAACCTTCATCAACCTTCTGGTTTCTTAATTGAAAAGATTTCCAATTTGCTCTGCTTCCAGCCTCACTTTTGGATCAAACTGTTTATCTGCCATATATTCTTTCAGGCTGAAAAGTAGCTGCCGTGCTTCAGGACGTATTTCCATGTCATTGTACAGGTCAATACCACTGAACAGGACTTTTCCGTTCCCTACCTTCGCTTCGAAGATCAAAGCCAGTCGCCGGTTGGTCACCCAATCATCAATTACCCTGACGATGGGTATTACATCCGTGGAAAAGCCTTCAAGCGAAATTGCATTGGAATGGCTCATGGCATCCCACCACTGCCAGTCGGAGTGATAGCTGGTAGGAAAATCTGCCAAAGCCGGGTGGTCCGGGTTGCAAAGGATGCCCAATGTATGAGGCTTTTGTCCACCTGTCCAGGCAGTGTTCCAGAAAATGCTTGAAAAGCCTATGCCAACATTACCTCCCTTATCTGGTTTAATACTTCCCTTTTTAATTGTAATTAATACTTTTCCTCCCTGCTCAAGAATATCTTTTGCTTTATCATCAAGTTTATGACTAACATAAATCAATTCAGATTGATTGACTTCCGGTAGGTCAGAAGGATAAACCCAGATATTCCAGCTATTTTCAAAGCCGGCAATATTTACCTCCAGTTTTAGCTGTACAGGTTTGTCTGTTTTGATTTTCACATTGATTATTCCCAGCTTAAACGCATTGCCAATGGGTATATTAGTTTCCATTAAACTTCCGGATGCCCTGGTTTTTCCATGATTATCCACAATTTTCCAGGTGGGAGTTACTCTCTCCAATGTTTTTTCACCAAAATGAGCTACTTCAATATCTGCTAAAATGGCTTCGTTATTTAAGAATATTCGTTTTTTTAAGCGGGCAAGCGGGACTGTTTCATTACAAAACCGGCTAAATTCCTGAGGAGAAATGTATCCCTTTTCTTTCCAAAAAGCATTTAATACACCAACAAGGGCTGTCCCCTGTCCCGGAAAATCAGAGAGGCCAAGAAGTTGAAAACCTGCAAAATCAGGAGTGCGCAGTGCTGCTTCAATATCTGCTTTGTAGCAAATTGCCTGCAACTTTCCTGATGCTAGTAAAAAACTATCGGCCAAATGCCCCATATGATGAGCCTTTAGACTGGCTTGAAAAAGTTCAAAGTTTTTCGCTTTTAGAACACCCTTATATTTTTCAATTTCATTGAAATCAGGATAAGCACACCATTGGCCAATTTCATGACTTATCACAGGCTTACCATCAGCCGGTAAACGATTATTCCAGTCGTAATCGGTACGAGGGGGCTCATTATTGATTATACTTATCAGTTGTTCACCCCATCCCTGTATCCGCGGTCCGGGAAGATTGTGAAATTCATTTGCTTCCAGGGCCGGCCAGCCTGCGGCACTGGTATAAACCCGCCGGGGGTCTTTATTTTTCCAGTAATTAACAAAATTGTTCAGGTATTCACCCATATTTTCCCCGGCTGGC
This sequence comes from Bacteroidales bacterium, assembly GCA_029935275.1. Classification (GTDB taxonomy): domain Bacteria; phylum Bacteroidota; class Bacteroidia; order Bacteroidales; family VadinHA17; genus JANTGF01. The sequence goes on from JAOZKQ010000225.1 coordinate 3,659, forward strand.
TCATTACCGTAGGCCATCATTACAAAAGAGGGATGATTCCCGTAGGCATCTATCATTCGTTCACTTTCTTCGTAGATCCATTTGTCAATAGCATTTCCATCTCCGACAGAACTGCCCTGGTTTGCCCATGATGAACATTCCACCTGATAATAAAAGCCCAGGCTATCAGCCACATTAAAGGCAGCTTCGGGTGGGCACCATGAGTGAAACCGGATGTGGTTTAATCCATGTGCCTTACAAGTCTGAATGACACTTTCCCATTCTTCCTCATTGCTGGGAGGATAACCTGTTTCAGGGTAAGCTGCGCAATCAAGTGTGCCACGTAAAAACAGGGGACGCCCGTTGATGGTGAACCTGGAGCCTTTAGCTTTAAAGTCCCGCATACCGAATTGAACCTCCTTCAAGTCTTTTCCTGCTTTTGTTTTTAATTCAACTTTTAGATTGTATAAATGCGGATTAAATTCATCCCATAAATGAATCTCTGCATCCATTTTATACTGAATAGAAGAAGAAGTCAATCCTTTCTCAATGTTTATAATCTGCTTAGTTTGTCCGGATTTTTGATTTTTTTCAGGATTTTTGCTGATAACTTGAATGATCAGGGATGCCTGGTATGTAATGTCTGTTTTATTTTCCGTAAGTATTTTTAGATTGAGCGTTTTATTTTGAATATCAGGAAATATTTTTACGTTTTTTATAAATACAGGGGGCTTTTTTATTAGCTGGATCTTCCCTGTAATTCCGTTCCAGTTACCCTG
>JAOZKQ010000226.1 GCA_029935275.1 Bacteroidales bacterium
ATTACTGCTCCAGGTCAATTCTGATAAATTTTGTTTCATAAGGTTTGAAGTGTAACTCAGTTTCCGGATCTGCCAAAGCTTCTCCTGTAACATCTGTAGCTTGCATCATATATTTATCAGATTTATCCGGGTGAAATATTGTGAGGTCAGAATGGGTTCCATTCACCTCTCTCATTTGAATTAGCAGTGTGGATGAATCAACCGGTTTTATATTTACCAGAAGCAGGTTGTCGGATGAAAAATTAAGTACTGATCCTGATCTTAAGGGATTCTTCTTATTTCCTGCAGGAATGACCCTTGTAAGAAAAGGAATCCTGTTCTCCCAGCCTATTTGGGTGGCATCCTTAAGTTGATTGTTGTTTTGAGTCGTGATAAAATAACTCCATGAAAAACTTCCCTGTTGATCTGCATTAAAGTTTGTTACCCAATAATTATTCATTGGCCATGAATAAATATGTGTTGTTTCAGGTGTGGCACCAGCCTGATAACGGCCGGTATTAATTCCCCCAAACTGCATTAAAGGAGCCTCATGACTACCAAAAACAATTTGCATCTCCTCATTCCGGACAGAAACAAAATTCTGAACTGTATTCCAGTCATTGGATGAGCCGGGAATTTGATCAACTCCTGCTTCCATTGTACCTCCGGGAACATCACAAAATATTTTTCCATCTTTTACCTGAAAAGGAAAAGCGATATATACACCTTCCGGATCAGTAACAGGTTTCTTTTGAAGTGTAAAATACATTTCAATCAGGGGCTCAGTGTGGTACAGGCGAAGTTCTGATCTGAATCCCTTAGGCTCATAACAACAAGCTTTATTCTCACCAACAAAACGAACCACATCATACATGGATCCCTCATCGATTGCCTCAACATAAACAGTATCCAGTAAGTAACGATTATAGTCAACCAGGGTGTAAGCTTCCATCTGGCTCCTGCTTCCAAGTCGTTCATAAATAAAGCTTCCAAATGGATATTTTGCATCAGGATCGACAAGTTCAGTTTTCAATCTTTTATCATAGATACTGGAAATAGCCCCTTTTCCCGGATCAATAATAACTTTATACCATTCATTTTCAAGGACCATTTTATCTTTTGTTGAAGAATCATGCTGGTTATCAAACCCATCCAATAACTCAATCCGGAAATTCTTGTATCCGAATGCAGGAATATCATTAACCCAAATACCCCAGTAAGTACCATCACTTCTATGATTAAATGCCTGTGTTTTAAGTTCAACTCCATTCTCATCAACTATCCTGAATCTCCGGTTTTTAGGAATGATCTGATGGTCAATATATGTGGTTATCATACCGTTTCGTTTCCAATTCAATGTATTAAATACCGCCAGTGTAGGAGCATCAGTCTTCAAAACCCTGCTTTGCAACTGACCCATAACTTCTTCCCCTATTATGCGGGCCCTTTTAAATGCTTCCCAGGCATATGCTTCTTTTTGCCGCCTTTGTACCATTGTACTCTCCCCATAGGGATCCCTTACGCTTTCAGAAGAGCCAAATGTATGTTCATCATAAAATAAAAGTGCCCGGTTCACCTCATCTGTCCTTTGGGTAAAACCCTCAGGCATATTAGCTCCCATAAGTATAGCCATTGACATTCCTCCTGTATTGGCAATAAGGTCAACATGTGCATTCCTGGATGCAGCCAGTTCTCTTGCCCCTGATCCAAAACCATCTGTCCACCAATCGGGCCAGGCAGCCTTATAAACCGGTAAGTTATCGGAATGATTTTTCTCTATTTCTTCGAAAAATTCACTAACAACAGATGATCTGAGTTTTGGCCATTCATATATTTCATTCCACTTTTTAATCATTTTACTTGACAGGGTTGAAGGGGGTGAATTATCGGTTGAAAAACCTGAATGTTGAATATGGATGATATCATATGGATAGCCTTTTTCTTCAAGCTCTTCAAGGTAGCTCAAAACATTGTTTTCGAATCGATTAAAATTATCCGTATGAATTCCAAAACTATTGCCCGTCATATAATGCTCAGCTCTGAAAGCAAGCATCCTGTTTCCGGAAGGGGACTCCCACCAAAAAGCGGTAGGCTTGTCAAAACAGATCAGTGCCCTGTGACCGTGAGTTCCCATATTAAGGTATTTAACCCCCATTTGAGGAAAAAAATCACTAAAGCACCAGGCAATTCCATTTACATCATCCTGCATTGCGGCAGTAACCGGTATTCCATTTTCCCTGAATCGTTTTAAAGGTTTTAAAGATGCAGCCAGCGTTTGCTCATCAGGTAGCTCATCAAAATTAAAATACATACCTGTAATTTCTATCCTGCCTTCCTCTATTTTCTTTTTCAAGCGTTCCACCTGGGCTTTTGGCCTTACTTTTAAATACTCATCAACCGGCCATGCAGCTTCACATGTCCACCTGAATTTAGCATCATCAGGATAATTATCTGTCTGATCACAATAATCAAGGGCATAGTCAATAAACCTTAGATGTTCAGCCAGTATTTCGTCCTGAGCCCGGGTATAACCTATATCCGTATGAGAGTGTTGAACAAAATTGACCCGCCACTTACGAACAGGAAGGAGCGTGAGTTTTTTTTCATCATTCAGCGAAGAACTTTCAATTCTGAATTTAACTTCTCTGGCATTTTTGTTTTCCGGGATACTTAACCTTTGAAATTGATATCCAAATTGAAGATTGATATTTTTTATCAATTTTTCATCAATGAATAACTTTGCTTTCTCATCCGGGCCAAAATGATAAATATTAACGCCAATAACCTGGTTGTTTCCTGATTCTGATTTTATAATTGCAGGACTGGAAGTCACTGATATTCCTGATTCAAGAGGTCGTTTAAAAGCCATATACCAGGCCTGGCTATTGGATGCTCCTCCTGTTACCCTGATAGTAACTGGTTCCCCCTTTTTAAGCATCTTCATGGGAACCCGGAGAAACATAAAACCAAACAGGTCTCCGGCCCCATCTGCAGTATTTGTAACAAAAGACAGTGTAAGGCCTCCCGGGTTTTTTACTTCCCATTCTTTCTTAGCTGAGGTATGAAATACGAGTTCTTCTGTATCATTTACCCTTAATATCATTTTTGCATTTCCAAGATTATTCCCCATTCCGGCCAACCACAGAAATATAGCTTCTTTTTGTTTGTAACCTTTTGGGACTGGTTCTGTTTTCCATTCCATAAACTGTTTTCCTGTTGTAGCCCTTACAATCATACAGCTTTTGTAACCAGGAATAGTGGATGAATAGCTGAAGTCAATACCGGAAACTTTCTCAGAAAAACCTATTAATGGATTAAGGCCATTTCTGATATTATTCTGTCCACATACTGCACTAAGTAAAAAGAGCAAACTAAAGCTCATTAAGGATATTTTTCTCATAATAATGATAATAAAAGCATAAGATAAAAAGATACTGGAATTCTCAAATATAGTAAAATCTTATGGATTTAATATCTTTAGGTAACCTCTAAAAATTAGAAATTTTATGAATCTGTGAGGCTTTCAAAATTTTCAATCCGCAGTTTACAGTTGTATATGAGGAATTTAAAATTTTGTTTAACGATGCAGATTTCTTCAAAGAGCAATTTTTAGAGATTACCTTAAAGAATGGATAATCTACGACAGGTGGGTAATACTAAAATCCCCTCGTTTGATTATTTTTGTTTTGATACTAGTGAGAAATCTATTTTGATATCTTTGTGCTTCATTTTTAATCTGAGGCATGAGATTTTTATACATTGCTATTGTTTTATCATTAATTATTGCACCTGATATTGTTGGTCAGCAGTTTGGACTTAAAGGAGGATTGGATATTTTAAGTGCAGATTATAGCTATGATGGTGAGCAGATAAAAACAAATGGCCAAATGGGATTTCATTTGGGAATGGTCATTGAATTTCAACTTTCGAACGCTTTATCACTAGGTAGTGGATTAATATTTTCAGAGAAAGGGTTTCAGGAAGATTATCAAATAAGCGATGAGGATAAGACAACTTTTTTCTATCTGGATATACCGGTTTTACTTATTTATGGAATTCACTTGAATAATTCTAAGCTTTATTTTGAAGCAGGACCCTATTTAGGATTGGGACTATTTACAAATCTTACCGGAATGAATTTTGACATGGAAAATGGTTTTGGTGCTGAGCCTGAGCAGTACAGAAGGTATGATTTGGGAATGAAATTTGGTGGTGGGCTTGAAGTTGATGCCTGGCGATTTGGGCTTTGTTATAATTTGGGCTTGATGGATATCCGGAATGCACAGGATACAAGTGTTAAAAATATGGTTCTTGGACTGGATGTTACTTACATGTTTGGACGACCTTATCAATAATAGTTTTTTTGGTTTCTATTGTTTCTATTGTTTCTATTGTTTGAGATTTATAATCCTTCAACCTTCATCCTTC
>JAOZKQ010000688.1 GCA_029935275.1 Bacteroidales bacterium
TAAAATTGAAACCGATAGCATCTATTCTAATTCATTTGAAAAAGAAGCTGACTTAACTGGCTGGAAAGGATATTATGAGCTGCATAATGATGCGCCAATAGCCGGTGGCAAAAGGTCACTTTATATATCAGGAGGTTGCGTGGTTCCTCATGCATATTATGAGCTGGGCCCCTTTGATGAGGATTTTGAACTTACCATTCAATGCTGGGGAAAAAATTTAGATAATGGAGGTGGTGTAAACCTCCAAACTGAAGATCATTCTTCCTCCATTTACCTTTCTATACAGAATAAAAATTGGAAATATTATACAACAGATAGCACATTATATTGTCCCGCAGGAAAAAAGCTTCAACTAAGTCTTTCGTCTGGCGGATTTATTTCAAGTGCAATGCTTATTGATATGATTGAAATAATAAAAAAATGAAAATGAAATCGATTAAATTTTTTGGAGTACCAGTTTTATTAACCGTATTATTAATAATAAGTACCATCCCTTTTCAAAGTTGTGAACCTGGTGAGGATGAAAATATAGATGATGGTTGTGATACTTGTCTTACTCTCTATAAGCCCAATATTTATATTTATCCCACAGAATCAATGGATCTTAGCCTAAATATAAATTTCCCACTGGGTGGAGAAATAATAACTTCCATTCCGGAATACGGTACCGGTTGGGATGTTTTTGTAGATACAAATGGATTGATTGACAATAAATACAAATATTTGTTTTATGAAAGTTCCCAACCCGATGTTTGGCAACAAGACTATGGTTGGATCATAAAAAAGACTGATTTAATTGACTTTTTTAATAAAAACCTGTCTGATTATGGATTTTTTGGTCAGGAAATTCAGGATTATATTGATTATTGGATACCAAGGCTAACAGACTTTGAGTTCTATGCAATATATCCTCAAAATTCGATAATTATTGAAAAGGTGATAGAGTTCTACTTTTCAGAAAATCCTGATAATTTATTACGATTGTTTTATCTGATTAAAGGATTAAATGACATGCCGGATATAAAGCCTGTTGAACCAAATATTAAAACATTTGAAAGAAAAGATTTCTTTGTTGTAGAATGGGGAGTTGTTTTAAAATAAACTAACACTTAAGAATCATGAAAAAAATGAAATACCTTACTGCAATACTTTTTTTAGGCCTTTCTTTACTTTATACAAGTTGTAATGATGGAAAATTATTCCTTGGGGAAAC
>JAOZKQ010000227.1 GCA_029935275.1 Bacteroidales bacterium
TGCGGAGGTAGATGCATTGATTATAAGGAGTGATAAAGTTACTGCCGAAGTTTTAACCGCTGCAAATAATTTGAAAATTGTGGTTCGTGCAGGTGCTGGCTATGATAATATTGACCTGGCTGCAGCGACTGATAAAGGCGTGGTGGCAATGAATACACCCGGCCAGAATTCAAATGCGGTTGCCGAGCTTGCCCTGGGAATGATGGTTTACATGGCCCGTGGTAGATATAATGGCTCAGCAGGTTCAGAGCTGAAGGGTAAAGCTCTTGGAATTCATGCTTATGGTCATGTGGGCAGTTTGGTTGCAAACATTGCCAAAGGTTTCGGAATGAATGTGCTTGCTTTTGATCCATTTGTTCAGAATGAGCTAATTGAGAAAGAAGGCGTGAAAGCCCTTGGTTCTGTTGAGGAACTTTATGCAGGGTCACAATATATTTCATTGCATATTCCTGCTAATGAAAAGACAAAAAATTCCATTAATTTTGATCTGCTGAATTTGATGCCCAAAGGTGCTACTCTGGTGAATACAGCCAGAAAGGAAGTTATTGATGAGGAATCATTGATGAAGATGTTTGAGGAAAGACCTGATTTTAGATATATTTCAGATATTGCACCGGATAATGCTGAGGAAATAGCAGCTGCTTATCCTGACCGGTATTTTTTTACTCCTAAGAAAATGGGAGCGCAAACTGCCGAAGCAAATATAAATGCAGGGATCGCTGCAGCTAACCAAATTGTTAATTTTCTGGAGAACGGAGATACTAGCTTTAAAGTAAATTAATTTTCAGGGAAAGGAAAGGAGGGTAATTTCACATCCTTCGTATTAATTTTTAATTGTGATAAAATAATAGACAGGAATATGGCAATATTAAAACCATTTAAGGGAATCCGGCCGCCAGCAGATATTGTAGAAAAAATAGCATCGAGGCCTTATGATGTATTAAATTCTGAGGAAGCAAGAAAAGAATCAGAAGGAAATGAATATTCATTGCTTCACATTACTAAACCTGAGATAGATATGGATCCGGGAATCGACGTTCATTTGCCTGAGGTTTATGAAAAAGCCAGAGAGAATTTTGATAAATTCAGGGCTAATGGCTGGCTGGTTCCGGATAAGAAAGAAAACTACTATGTTTATGCCCAAACCATGAATGCTAAGACTCAATATGGTCTGGTGGGCTGCGCTTCAGTAGAGGATTATATGAATGGTGTAATAAAAAAGCATGAGCTTACCCGACCGGATAAAGAAGAAGACCGAATGAAGCATGTGAGGGTTAATAATGCAAATATTGAACCTGTATTCTTTACTTATCCTGCTGTTAATGAGCTTGATGTTATAGTGGAAGATGTGGTGAACAATACAAAGCCTGTATATGACTTTACTGCTGATGATGGGGTAGGGCATCATTTTTGGATTATCGACAATGAGGACACCATTTCAAGGATAACCGAAGTATTTGCAAAAATTCCGGCAAGCTATGTTGCGGATGGGCATCATCGTACAGCTGCTGCTGCCCTGGTTGGTCTTGAAAAAATGAAAAATAATCCAAACCATACGGGTAAAGAGGAATATAACTACTTTCTTGCGGTTCATTTTCCTGATAATCAGCTTTCTATTATTGATTATAACCGTTTGGTAAAAGACCTTAATGGCCTTTCTTCTGAAGAGTTTCTGAATAAACTGGAAACTGCTTTTTTTGTTGAGAAAAAAGGAAAGGAAATATTCAAGCCGGAGCATCTTCATAATTTATCGCTTTACCTGGATGGTGAATGGTATTCTCTTATAGCCAGAGAAGGAACATATAGCGATGATGATCCTATCGGCGTATTGGATGTGACCATATTAACAGAACAAGTACTGGCTCCAATGCTGGGTATTACTGATTTAAGGCGATCTACCCGGATTGATTTTGTAGGTGGTATAAGAGGATTAGGTGAGTTGAAACGCAGAGTGGATTCAGGAGAAATGAAACTGGCTTTTGCCTTATACCCTGTAACTCTTAAGCAGCTAATAAATATTGCAGATACAGATAATATTATGCCACCAAAAACCACATGGTTTGAGCCAAAATTGCGAAGCGGACTGGTTATACATAGTCTTAATTAAAAAAAAGGGCCGGCATTATTTCCGGTCTTTATTTTTTTTTATATTTTTGATTATTCATGATAAATGTATCTGAAAATATTAGTAGGATCCTGGAGGAAATTCCCTCCGGGGTTAAACTAATACCCATCTCAAAGACAAAACCTGATGAAATGATCCTTTCTGCATGGGGAGATGGATTTAAGGTGTTTGGAGAAAATAAAGTGCAGGACCTGAGCAGAAAATATGAGAAATTACCCAAAGATATTGAATGGCATATGGTGGGTCATATGCAAACCAATAAGGTGAAATATCTGGCTTCTTTTGTGCATCTTATTCATGGAGTTGATAGCTTTAAACTAATGAAGATTATGAATAAAGAGGCTTTAAAGGCTGGTAGAATCATGAATGGCCTGTTGCAAATTCATATTGCTGAAGAAGAAACCAAGTTTGGCTTTTCTGAAGATGAAGTTCGTTCCATTTTAGATTCAACAGAGTTTTGGAATTTGAAAAATATCCGTATCTCAGGACTTATGGGTATGGCAACAAATACCAGTGATGTTCGCCAGGTAAAAGCTGAATTTGGAAAACTGAAAAGACTTCAGGAAGATTTAAACAGCTCCTATTTTTCTTCAGATAACAGCTTCAGGGAAGTCTCGATGGGAATGTCGGGTGATTATAAAATTGCTATTGAGGAAGGAAGTACGATGATCAGGATTGGGAGCCTGATATTTGGTTCAAGAAACTAAGAATGTCAAGAAATTGAATAAATAATAAATTATGGCTGATCTAAGTGTGAATTACCTGGGATTGAAACTAAATAGTCCTGTGATTGTAAGTAGCTCGGGCTTAACCGATGCTGTTGATAAAATTGTTGAGATAGAAAAGGCAGGTGCAGGAGCCGTTGTGCTAAAATCAATTTTTGAGGAACAATTAAAGCATGAAGCTAATCAATACATTGTAGATAATGATTACCCGGAGGCTGAAGATTATATAAGAAATTATACAAGAAATAATTCTGTTGATAAATATCTCGATCTTATTGAGGATGCAAAGAAACAGGTGAAAATACCTGTTATTGCCAGTGTAAATTGTGTTACTTCCAGCGAGTGGGTGAATTTTGCAAAAAAGATTGAAGAGGCAGGGGCTGATGCACTTGAGGTAAATGTGTTTTTTCTGCCGGTTAATAAAGAAGCTTCTTCATTAGATTATGAAAAAGTATATTGTGACCTGGCTGATGAACTGAAGCAAAGATTGAGTATTCCGGTTGCTTTCAAATTGGGCAGGCAGTTTTCAAATCTGACAAACCTTGTTAATCGTTTATATCACAGGAAACTTGATGGGGTGGTTTTATTTAATCGGTTTTATGAGCCCGATATTGATGTGGATAAATTGAAATTAACAGCAGCTGAAGTGTTTAGTACTCCTTCTGAGATAAGACAGACACTTCGATGGGTTGGTATTGTTGCCGGCTCTGTTGAAGATATTGATATTTCTGCTTCAACGGGTGTGCACGATGGGGAGTCTGTAATAAAGTTACTGCTTGCAGGTGCTTCGGCTGTTCAGGTATGTTCTGTTCTGTATAAAAATGGAATTCCCTTTTTAAAATCAATCATAAATGAAATAGAGGTCTGGATGAATAAAAATAGTTTTAACTCTATTGATGATTTTAAAGGTAAATTGAGTTATAGAAGTATTAAAGACCCTGCCCTTTATGAACGGTCTCAGTTTATGAGGCACTTTTCAAGTATTCATTAATTAATAATAATTCATAAGTTTTGAAGTTTTTAGATACTATAAAAATTGCAAAGTTAACAGTTCAACTTACTTTATTTAGCTTGTTGATATTTATAATTTTTATTAATCCATTGTTTAATAAAGGATGGTATCCGTATTTATATAGTTCAAGTTTTACAGTTTTACTTATTACAAGTATATTTACTTTAAGGAAGGGACGTACTAGGGCCCTTAAATATGGAGTTATCATTTTATTATCTTTTTGGATAACCATAATCTTTAATTTAGGAATTTTAAATATAATAGCTGATATTGTTATTAGTGTATTTTTTATATTGTTGGTTATTAGGTTTCTGACGCAGGTTGCTCAAAGCAAGGAGGTTAATGTTTCCGTGATTCTTGAGTCCATCTCTGGATACCTGATGATGGGTTTATTACTATCCTATCTTACAATTATTGTCCTCTTCTTTTTCCCGGGTTCTTTGGTTTTTCCTGAAGTGACAGATCCAAAGCTGGCAGATATCGTCTATTTTACTTTTGTGACCATGTCCACCCTTGGTTATGGAGATGTTTTGCCAA
>JAOZKQ010000689.1 GCA_029935275.1 Bacteroidales bacterium
AATAATGTTTTTGGAATGATGCCACATCCTGAAAGAGCTGCTGATGATGAACTTGGGAATACGGATGGGCGCTTGATACTGGAATCATTGATTAAAACATTAGAAGAAAAAAAGATTAGTTTTTATAACTAAGAGATATAAAATGAAATGTGTTTAAAATCCGGACTTGCTCCGGATTTTTTTATTATCAAAAATTTGACTAAGTTGCATTGATATGACTATTCGAAAGTTGAAGATTTGGGATTTTGGGTCTTTCCCGATATTTGTATTCTTTATAGCGCTATTGACAGGTTCTGGAAATTTAGCAGGACAAAGCTATGATAAAGATACCAGAGGAGAATCAATTGACGTCTTACAATACACATTAAATATTAATATTCTGGATATTGATTCGCATCAGATCTCTGGTATTGCTGATCTTCAGATTAGATCTTTAAAGGATGGTTTATCCGAAATTCATCTTGACCTTTTATCCTTAAACGTTGATTCTGTTTGGGTTGATGAAGATGGGATAAAGAATTTTACCCATGTTGGAGAAAAATTGATTATTCCATTATTTGAACCCCTGGATAAAGAAGCTACCGTTCTGATCAGTGTTTTTTACCATGGTGAACCAACAGCAGACCCCTCCTGGGGTGGTTTTTATTTTAAAGATAATTATGCCTTTAATATGGGAGTAGGGATGAAATCAATACCTCCTGCTTTTGGAAGGGCCTGGTATCCATGTGTGGATAGTTTTACAGACAGGGCAAGCTATGATTATTTTATAAGGGTTGCAAAGGAAAATACTGCCGTTTGTCCGGGTTTACTTAAAGAAGTTGTGGAAAATGATAATGGGACCCATACTTTTCACTGGGAACTTCAAAGCAGCATACCTACTTACTTGTCTTCAGTTGCAGTGTCAAACTATGTTTGCCTATGTGATACTTTCATAGGCATGGAAAGGGATATTCCTGTTATGATATTTGTTGCTCCTGAAGATAGTTTGAATGCGGCCGGGTCGTTTCGTGATTTGCCAAAATGGATGAGTTGTTTTGAAGAATTGTATGGTCCTTATAATTGGGAAAAGATCGGATTTGTTTCAACTCCATTTTCCGGAGGGGCTATGGAACATGCAACATCTATAAGTTTTTCACGGACAACTTTGTTTGATACTACAGGTTTTAAAGGAATTTTAATTCATGAATTAGCACATAACTGGTTTGG
>JAOZKQ010000228.1 GCA_029935275.1 Bacteroidales bacterium
TTAAAGACTTGTCCTAATTCCGGACAGCCGAAGGGGATTTTTTATACTTCTCTTTAAAGGAATGTGTAAACCAGGCAGGATCATTAAATCCACATTTATAGGCAACTTCAGAGATATGTAATTCGGTATTTAAAAGCATATCCCTTGCTTTCTCTAATCTGTAGTTACGGATAAACAATGCCGTTGAATTATTCGTTAAGGCCTTAATCTTGCGATACATCTGTGACTCACTAAAGCCCATATCAGATGCTAAATTAACTGACTTATAATCTGGATTATCCAGGTTCTTATCAATGAAAGCAAACAACTTATTTAAAAATGCATCTTCAAAAGTAACAGGCTTATCAGCCGGTAAGATGGTATTGGAATATTTTTTTTGAAGTTTTTTTCTTAATTCCGTTAATTGCTGAACCCTGACCTGAAGCTCATTTTTGTTAAAAGGCTTTATCAGATAGGCATCGGCACCAACTGAATAACCTTTGAGTTTATCCTGTTCCAAAGAACGTGCGGTAAGCATTATAATAGGAATGTGTGAAGTAATCGGATCGTTTTTAAGTGTATTGCACAATTCAAAACCATCCTTTTTGGGCATCATCAGGTCTGTAATAATAATATCAGGTATATACTTAAGCGCTTTGCTTACTCCCTCCTCTCCGTCTTTAGCAAAAATGATCTGATACTGTGTGTCAACAAATGAAGCAATGTAATTTGCAACATCATAATTATCTTCAACAATTAATAATAAAGGGGCATTTAAATCATTGGGAGAATCCAGTTCGGAATCTATTTCTGTTTGAACTTTTTCTTTTTTAACTTTAACTTCCTTTTTTTCCTTTATTGCCTTATTTGAGATTGGAAGTTTTAGTGTAAAAACCGTACCCTTACCTACATTGCTTTCAGCCTTAATACTACCTTTCATTAAATCAATATACTCTTTCACGATTGCCAAACCTATACCGGTTCCTTCTGCAATATCCGGATTTGATTTTTTAGACTGAAAAAAACGGTCAAAAATATTCTCCAGATCATCGGAATTGATTCCTATTCCGGTATCTTTAATTTTAATAATTAAAAAAAGCTTTCCTGTAAGGTCTTTTTCCTTCTTCACATGAAGAATGATTTTTCCATAATCAGGGGTGAATTTAATTGCATTACTCAATAGATTTGAAATAATTATTAAGAACTTCTCACGGTCGAAATCCATACATAAACTTTCAATCTCATTGTAATATACAAATTCAATATTTTTATGTCTGGCTAAGGAATGAAAAGACTCTGTGGTAATTTTAAGAAAATGAATAATATCACTACAGCTTGTTTTTAAAACCAGTTTATTGTTTTCAATTTTCGACAAATCAAGGATTTGGTTGATCAATTGAAGAAGTTTCCTGCTGTTTCTAAGCAATACATTTAACTTCTTCCTGTATTTTGATTTCTCATTTTCGTTTAAATTTTCATTAATATCTTCTGTTACACCCAAAATAACAGTCAAGGGAGTTCTTAGCTCATGGGTAATATTGGTGTAAAAAGTTGTTTTTAATTCATCAATTTCCATCAATCTCAAATTTTCCTGATGTTCAAGTTTTTTGTTTAAATTAAACTTATAAGTAAAATAGATCACTGATAGAAATAACATTAAATACACAAAGTAAGCAAGCCTGGAGTTCCACCATGGAGGGATGATTGAGATGGCTAATTTTAAAGGTTCCGGGCCTTCCCATACTCTATTCCTGGAAACACCTTGTATTTCAAGGGTATAATCACCAGGAGTCAGCTTCAGGAACTGTATCTGCTTGTCCATGCCGATAAAATTCCACTTTTTATTACCGGGTTTTAGCCTATAGGCAAATTTTGTATTCTTGTGATACTTTAAATTTATATTTGAAAAATCAACATAAAACGGGAATTGATTTGATTTTAGTTTAACCGGCTTCCCGGCTTCAAAATTTAATTTCTCCAGATGATTTGTTCTATAGTTAGTAACTGAAATTTTATTAAAATATAATCTATTCCTTTGATCCAGTTTATTCATCCTGTCAGGATTAAAAAAGCTTATTCCGTTTATTCCTCCCCAATATAATATGCCCTTATTATCTTTAAATCTTGCCTGCAGGTTAAATTCCCTGTCAGAGAAACCATCTTCTGTGTTATAGTTAACAAATTGTTTGCTTTGTCTGTTAAAGCCTGAAATCCCATTATTTGTCGATATCCATATTTTATTATTATTATCTTCCAGTATGCCATAAATGACATTATTTGGCATCCCGTTCTCCATACTTAAATGTTCAAGTTGATGGTTTTGCTTATCGTAATGGTACAAACCGTTTCTTGTTCCTATCCAAACATCACGATCACGGGATACCAGAATATCGTAAATAACCTGATTTGTAAGAACCAAAGAATCATTTATATCAAGACGACTGAATACAGGCTTCTTAAAATCACCATTTTCAAAAGTTAAAACAGCCAGTCCCTTAATTGTTCCAATCCAATATTCATAATTATCTGTTTGTCGGATGCAATATACCCGATCGGAAAAAATTGAATTGGAGTAGCCCTTTTGATGATTGTAAGCCTCAAAATTGAATATCTTATTTCCGGCATCTCCTGTAAATCTGTTTAAGCCTCCGTTATAGGTACATACCCAGATATTCCCATTATTGTCCTCATATACTTGACGGATAAAATTATTGCTTAATGAAGTATGGTCTCCGGAAATATGATAAATGTTTTGAATCTCCATTTTATCAGGTGGTAAATCAGAATTAAACAATACTGACAAGCCTTCTTTTGTACCTACCCAAACATATCCATTCTTATCTTTCAAAGTAGAGAAAACAACATTTGAAGGAAGGTGGTCCGATTCATTGGTGAATGCAGAAAACTTATTCTCTCTTAATAAGTTAAGCCCTCCTCCCGATGTTCCTATCCATAAATCATCATCGTATTTTTGTATAGAAAAAATAACATTTGAATTAAGAGAGTTTTTCTTTCCCGCAACACTCTTAATACTCTTAATTGTAGGCTCTTTGTACAGAAGATTCAGGAATTTTCCGGTACCCACCCAGCCCTGTCCTTCATTGTCAAACATAATACTGGTAACGGTATTATTACTGAGGGAATTTGTATTTAATTCCTGGTGCCTTAATAAGAAGATGGTTCGGGTTTTTGAATTATAATCATTAACAATGTACAGGCCGCTGCTGGTAGCAACCCACATTTCATTCTTTTTCCAGTGGATATCATAAATAATTAATGGTGCTGATTTCTTTGTACCGGATAGATTAATCCGGTTTAAAGAGTTGGTTCTGACATTCAGCTTGTACAATGCCTGTCTTGTCCCAATCAAAATCTCATCTGAGTGATTGCTCCTGATTACATTTATATCTCCCGGGTTAACTCCCTTCAAATCATATTCCTTAAATGATATTTTATCCGGATCTTTATTTGATTTTGCATAAAAAAGACGACCTTCTTTAGTACCCACCCAAACTTTTCCTGAAGTAGTGATGCATATTCCTGTCGTTGATAATTCAATATTATTCGAGATAGGTATTTTTCTGATTATATATTTTCCGCTTACTGAATTTTGATTAATTAGTGCTATTTTATTATTATCCTGAGTAGCATAAATCGTATTGAACCGGTCTTTCTGCAGACAAATGATATCGTTCCCGGATAATTCTTTGAACTGTTGGAATTTATTCTTTTTAATGTTATAGAAACACATTCCTGATGAGCGGGTTCCAATCCATATCTTATCATCATCGAGAAGTAAGGTGTTGATAAAGTTCCCACACAGACCATCATGGTTATTATTATTTTGCTGAAACACTAAAAAAGAGGAACCGTCAAATCTATTTAATCCGTCCTGGGTGGCAATCCATAAATAACCCGATTTATCCAGAACCAGATCATTTATCGAAGCCTGTGACAATCCCTGATCTATGGTATAATGAATAATTTGATACTCACTATTAAAGTTTTGCTGAGCTATAACAAAACCATATAGATTAAAACAAATTAATATATATAAATACCTTAACATAAGTATAAGTTGTTGTCGGGCTCACATCGAAAAACAGAATCTTTCTCTTCAGCGCAATATCAAAAATATAATATTTTTATGATAAAATAGCCTTTTCGTTCCTCATTATTGAACAAGAATTGTATTTTCGTAAAAATCTCATTTATATGAAACAATTTATTCCCTTTTTGTTTTATCTCGTTTTCACCTTCTCCTGTTCCCAACCGGAAACCGGAAAACATTATACACTGATCAGAGGGGGAACCCTGATTGATGTATCTGATTTTGGTCATAACAATGAGGATATTGAATCTGCATTTGTTCTTCTTGAAGATGATTTAATAATAGAT
>JAOZKQ010000690.1 GCA_029935275.1 Bacteroidales bacterium
ACATCGCCAGTAGCATTGTTAGCCCCTGCAACTTCCCCGTCAGCATCACCACTTTTTATCATCAGGGTTCCTAAATATAAAGGATCTTCAATTAATTTTAATGCCTGCTCCCTGGTTAAACCTTTCTTTTTCCTCAACTCTACCATAAGGTCAATGTAATCCTCTTTTCTTTCATGATTTTCAGGATTAACAATTGTTGCCTTTTCAATATTTTTCAAACCCAGTTTTTCAGCATGGGAGAAAATTCCGGCAGGGTTACCTATAAGAATAATTTCGGCAATATTTTCTTCTATCGCAATATCAGCCGCTTTTAATGTACGTTCTTCGTATGCTTCGGGTAATACAATCCTTTTTTTATTTTTCTTTGCTTTTTCCTTTATACTTGTTATCAAATCCATTTTTTTCAGCTTGTACAGTTAAGTTATTTTTTTCTTTAAATTTTCTTACAAAGTTTTACAAAAATACACATTTTTCTAATGACTATTATCATATAAGAGCTATGATATCAGAGCCGGCGCATTATAAAATTAAATGCAATTGATTATTAATGACTTGGTTTTCATAAACCCAAAAAAAATAAATCTACCGAAATACAACATCCTGGTTATCAAAATGTAAAATTATAATACGTTTGCCCTGCCGCTGCTGGCATGGAGTTGATACCAAAGGTTTCCATGTTCTATGTAGGCATGGGGTTGCCATTACCAAACGTTTCCATGTCCTGCGGACGATGGAAAGTTTTATAAGTAGTGGAAAGTTTTTGATAATTTTAAATTTTTCATGCTAATTATACCTTAATCGTACGATCTTTTTGTATTTTTAGTTTTTTCAAATGTTGATTTATCAAAAAAATAATACTTTAGTAAATCAGGTTCTAATTAATTTATAATCATTAATTGAAATAGTGAATACCGATCAAGTCAAAATAGAGGAACTGGAGAAGAAAATTCTTGGAGACATTTTTATGGATCCCACAATGCTTCTGCTGTATTCCACCGATGCCTCAGCTTATAAGGAAAAGCCACTGGCTGTTATCAGACCTAAAACCATGGAAGACATTCAAAAGGTCATTCTCTTTTGTAACCTGCATAAGATACCATTGATACCCCGAACTGCAGGCACTTCCCTTGCAGGCCAGGTAGTTGGAAAAGGGATTATTGTGGATGTATCAAAGTATCTTACCCGGATCATTGAACTAAATA
>JAOZKQ010000229.1 GCA_029935275.1 Bacteroidales bacterium
GGCTAATGGTTTCGCCCACTTCGGGGCTGTGTTGTCGCTATTAATTAAAACTCAAGGCGTGCGATAAATCTAAACCGCAGTCCCGAAAATCGGGATGAGGATTTAGATTTTGAGCAACAACGCAGAAGTTGGACTTTATAGACAAACTCTAAATAGCAGCATTGTTTCTGGCCTTTACCGGATCCCATGATTCTGCTACTTTAAGTGCAGGTATAACATCTGCTGATCTCTCAACGCTTTGCCAAACCTGGCAATGTTCTTCACTGATAAATTGATTTTTAAGCATATTTGAGAAAAACTCCAGCAGAGCATTATAGTAACCGTTTATATTTACAATGATAATAGGTGATGTAATTAATCCCAGCTGCTTAAGAGTAATTGCCTCAGTTAACTCCTCCAGAGTTCCATATCCTCCGGGAAGTGAAATAATGGCATCTGTTTCCATCATTATTTTTTTCTTTCGTTCCTGCATATCATCTACCGAAACCATATCAATAACACCGGGATGAACCCAGCCCTCATCAATCATGAATCGGGGTATAACGCCACGAATCCTTCCATTTAATTCAAGAACAGTATCTGCCAGGTGTCCCATTAAACCATCTGCGCCACCACCATACTGGACAAGTAGATTCTCTTTAACAAGGGAACGGGCCAGTGATTGTGTTTCATACATAAACTGATCTCCTGCCAGGCTGCTGGATGCACAAAAAACGGTTACGTTTGATATTTTCATATACTATTTATTTGAACTTTAGAATAATACCTTATATAAAGCAATAATAATTCTTGCGAGACTAAAAAAGGCATAGTGTAAACCATGCCTTTTCAATTTCACTTTTATCTGGCTTCTAAAGTAAGGGCTCAAGTTTTTGTATGAAATGCCCTTTTGGCACTGCACCTACCTGTTTATCAACAGATTCTCCGTTTTTGAAATATAAAACAGTAGGGATATTACGTATTCCATATTTCATTGTAACATTAGGATTGCTGTCAACATCTAACTTGGCAACCACCACTTTACCTTCATAATCATCTGCAAGTTCTGAAAGGATAGGGCCCACCATCCGGCAGGGGCCACACCATTCAGCCCAAAAATCAACAATTACAGGTTTATCAGATTTGAGGACCAACTCTTCAAAGTTGCTGTCAGTAGCTTCTATAGTCATAAACGATTTTTTTAAATTATTAATTATGTTATTGTACCAGGTTTTAAGTTAGATGCTATTGAACTGCAATATCAACTCCTGGCTGATGGTCAATAAATCCAAGTAGCTCATCCGATACTTTGATTCTTTTCGTCCGGGAAAACATATTTACACTTACCTTGTTGACCGGGTCAAAGATATTAAATTTGAACAAAACTTTTCCTTTCGTTGAAGAAACTTTTTGAATTTCATCTATAAAATCTGGAGTAATTGTTGATACAGGAAGCATGATCGTAACAGTTTTTACAAGTTCATCTCTTACTTCCGACAATAGATGCATGCTTTTTACTTTCAGCTCATAAGAATCATCTTTATAGAAGGAGGCCTGTACCGTCCCTTTAACAAGTAAAGACAAACCTTCTCTGAAGAATTTACTGTAATTAAGATAATCGGTGCTGAAAAGTGCAATTCTTAATGATGCATTGTAGTCCTGAATAGTTAAAAATCCATAGGGCTTACCATTTTTTGAGGTGCCTGTTTTAAATTCTGAAACAATTCCTGCAAATGTCAATTTTCGTCCTGTTAAGGCCTTCAGGTCATTCAATCCATCTAGTGCTATATTGCTGAATGAGCGTATTTCAAACCTGTAGTCATCCAGGGGATGTGCTGACAGGTAAATACCCACCAGTTCTTTTTCTTTTTTTAATTTTTCAATTTTAGACCAGTTTAGAGGAATAGGAATGGCAGGTTTCACAATTTCATAACTGGCAGATTCCCCAAAAAGAGATTGCTGAGTAGTATTCTTCTCCTGCTTCAGCCTGTTTCCGTACTTAATGAGGTCTTCAGTGAAGGTTGATCCTTTCCCGTTATCAGCAAGGAAGTGCTCTCTCTGAATTTCCGGAAAGCTGTCAAAGGCTCCAGCAATTGCCAGGGCTTCCAGATTTTTTTTATTTACAACTGAAAGATCTGCCCTTTCTACAAAATTATAAATACTGGTAAATGCACCATTTGCTTTTCTTTCTTCTTTAATCAACCCGGCAGCATTATGCCCTACCCCTTTGATTGCTCCCAGTCCAAAACGAATGTCTCCTTTTGTGTTGACGGTAAATTTAATATTACTTTCATTAACGTCAGGGCCCAAAACTGAAATGCCCATTCGTTTCGACTCATCCATGTAGATAGTAATCTTTTTTATATCATTAATCTCTCTGCTAAGCACAGCTGCCATATATTCTGCAGGATAGTGGGTCTTTAGATAGGCTGTACGGTAGGCCAGGTATGCATAACATGTAGAATGGGATTTGTTGAACGCATATTGTGCAAATGCTTCCCAGTCATGCCAAACCCGCTCGGCTGTTTTTTTGTCAATCTTATTATTTTCACAACCTTCAAGGAAACGTTTGTTTAGCTTGTCCATTTCCTTTTTTTTCTTTTTCCCCATTGCTTTCCTCAATGAATCGGCCTCACCTCTGGTAAACCCAGCCATTGCCTGGGAAAGTTGCATAACCTGTTCCTGGTAAACGGTAATTCCATAAGTATCCTTAAGGTATTCCTCCATTAAAGGAACGATGTACTGAATCTTTGAGCGGCCATGTTTCCGGTTAATAAACTCAGGGATGTATTCCATAGGGCCGGGACGATAAAGGGCATTCATGGCAATCAGATCTTCAAATCTGTTAGGCTTTAACTCCCGAAGGTGTTTTTTCATACCTTCAGATTCAAACTGGAACAATCCGGTTGTTTCTCCACGGCTGAATAACTCAAAAGTTTCCGGATCATCCAGTGGTATATCGTCTATATTTAAATCAATATTTCTTGATTCCTTTATATTCTCTACTGCATCTTTAATCTTGGAAAGGGTCTTTAGTCCCAGAAAATCCATTTTTAACATGCCTACACTTTCTACAAAATCTCCGTCAAACTGTGTTACAAATAGCTCAGAATCCTTAGAAGTGCATAAAGGGATGTGATTAACCAGGCTGGTTTTTCCTATTATTATTCCACAGGCATGTAAACCTGTATGGCGTTTGGACCCTTCCAGAATTTGGGCGTATTTTAATGTTTGCACCACTAATGGATTATCAGAATCCCGTGCTTCCCGTAATTCTTTTACTTCTTTGTAGGCCTGTTCCAGTGTTATTTTAGGTCTCTCTGGAACGAGCTTCGCTAATCTGTCAGCTTCCGGGAGTGGGAGCTTCTGTACCCTGGCTATATCCCTGATGGCCATCTTTGCAGCCATAGTTCCAAAAGTTATGATATGTGCTACTCTGTCTTTGCCGTATTTTTTAACTACCCACTTGAGGACTTCTTCTCTACCGTCCTCATCAAAGTCAATATCAATATCGGGCATACTGATTCTGTCGGGGTTAAGGAAACGTTCAAAAAGAAGCCCATATTTCAGGGGGTCAATATCCGTAATTTTAAGGGAATAAGCAACGACAGACCCTGCGGCTGAACCCCTTCCAGGACCAACAGAAACGTCCATATCCCTGGCGGCATTTAAAACTTCCTGAACAATCAGGAAATAACCAGGGAAGCCCATTTTTTGAATAACAGATAGCTCAAAATCAATTCTTTCCCGAATCTTATCGGTAATTTCCGGGTATCTTTTTTCTGCACCTTCATAAGATAAATGACGCAGATAGTCATCAGCATCTTTAAATCCTTCAGGAATGGGGAATTCGGGCATTATTGGAGGCTGGTCAAGTTTATAATCTTCAACTTTTTCTGCAATATCCATCGTGTTTTCCAGTGCTTCCGGTATATCTGAAAAAAGAGTGTACATTTCCTCCCGGGTTTTAAACCATTCCTGCTTGGTATATCTTAAGCGCTTAGGGTCGTCCAGGTCTTTCCCTGTATTCAGACAAATAAGGCGGTCATGCGCCTCCGCATCCTCCTCATTAATGAAATGGACATCGTTAGTAGCAATTAACTTAATCTGATGTTTTTTTGCAAACTCAATCAATTGGATATTTACAATCTCTTGTTTTGCAAAAGTATCTGCATCCATTGCCGGATCGCCTGATTTATGTCTTTGAAGTTCCAGATAATAGTCTTCGCCAAATAGTTTTTTAAACCAAAGAATTGTCTCCTCTGCTTTTTCTTTATCACCGTGAATTATTGCCTGAGGAACTTCACCCCCCAGGCAAGCTGATGAAGCAATTATACCTTCATGGTATTTTTCAAGTATCTCTTTATCTATACGGGGTTTGTAATAGAACC
>JAOZKQ010000691.1 GCA_029935275.1 Bacteroidales bacterium
CAACGATCTGATCCGACATTTCCTCCATTGACGGACCTCTCATGATCTTCATCATGGAATAGTCTATGGACACATTGCTCTGGATCCAATTACGGATCTGGTTGGCCATCAGTGAATCAAGACCATATTTAGTTACAGGTTCAATTGTTTCAAGTTTATCTGGTACTGTACCCAATACCCTGGCAAATGTATCTTTCAATTGATCAAGAAAAATCTCATTTCTTTCTTCAGGTTTTGCATCAAGAAGCACAGATTTTAGAGCTCCATCTCCGGTCCCGGCAGAACTTCCGGCAGATAACTCTTTTTCACTTACCAGATGTGCAAAACGACTGGAGTTAACAGAATGTGGATAGAACCCTCCAATCATTTCCCAGTCAGAATCTGTACCAACACGCTGTATTGGATTGTTAAGTAACATTTGCTCCAGGATCCATGTAGCTTGTTGCATAGAGAAAGTTTTCCACCCTTGTTTATAAAGTAATTCACCTACAACTCCACTTTGAGCAGCATTTCTTGCTACGAAACCAACATCACCTATAACACCCCAGTTTATAGTTGTAGCCGGTAAGCCCTGTGCCCTTCTCCATTGAGAAAAATTATCAAGGAAGCTATTCGCCCCAACATAGCTTACCTGTCCCGGATTACCATAAACAGCCGAGATAGATGAATAACAAATGAAATGGTCAAGATCCATCTTTTTTGTTGCTTCATGAAGCATCCAGGTACCAACCGCTTTTGGCCGGAACACCTTCATGTAACGATCATAATCAATCTCAGGAATACTTCCATCATCAAGAACCATAGCAGCATGCTGGATTCCCTTTATAGGAGGCATTTTATCAGCTATTTCTTTGAAGATCCTGTCCACATCTGCCTGATTGTCAACACTTCCTTTGGCTATCATAAGATTAATGCCATTAGCCTCCATCTTCTTAACAATATTATCTTCAAACTCAGTCTTAGTGCCACTTCTACTCATAAGAACAAGGTTTTTAGCTCCTTTTGTAGTCATCCATTCTGCAACAGACAAGCCAAATCCGGAGGCACCACCTGATATCAGATAAGTAGCATTTTTCTTAAATTTAATTTCAGTCGGTGGGGCAATATCAACTTCACCTTCCATAGACACAACAATCTTACCAATATGCCTGGCACCACCCATAAACTGGAAAGCATCAGCCAGTTTCGCTATTGGGAATAC
>JAOZKQ010000230.1 GCA_029935275.1 Bacteroidales bacterium
AGGTATGTGAGCAAATTAAATACTAAAATATTTCATAGTAATAAAATCACTGATAGCCATCGGGATAGCAACGAAACAGATGCATTAAAATAAATGCACATTTGGAGAAAATGACAAAAATTAAATTTTTATGTGAATCATAATAATTAGCTGATATATATATAGATACTGAATTTTTGTTATTTTTTATGAATTAATCAGATTAGGGTTAATTTGGATTGGTTTTTGAAAGCAGAAAAGTCTAAAGCATAGAGAATATGAACTATGATGTAATTGTTATCGGAGCAGGACTTGGAGGCCTTACTGCTGGTGCAAAATTAGCAAAGGAAGGTAAACGCGTACTTTTAGTTGAACAGCACGATCAGCCCGGGGGCTGTGCCACAACTTTTAAACGGAAAGGGTTTACGATGGAAGTTGGTCTGCATGAGATGGATGGTTTGCATGCCGGAGATATGAAAACCAGGATTTTCCGGGACCTGGGAGTAATGGACGCGGTTAAGTTTCTTAAAGTTCCTGAGTTTTATCGCTTTGTAAATGAAAGATATGATGTGACAATATCTCATAATCCGGAAGAGGTTCAGGAGACATTAATTAGCATTTTCCCAAAGGAAGAATCCGGAATTCAAGCCTATTTTTACCAGCTGATGAATATTAGAAAAATCATGAAGCAGTCAGCTGATCAACCAGAAACAACAATCGGTGAATTTCTGGACTCTATTATTATGGATGAGGACCTGAAGCTGATTCTGCTTGGTAACCTGGGTTATTTTCATGATGATCCATATAGCTTGTCGTTGAACTACTATTCCATGGCCCAGTCCAGCTATTATCAGGGGGGCGGCAATTTTATACAGGGAGGCTCTCAGGTTTTGTCTGATTATTTAATGAAGGTGATTTCGGATAATGGTGGTACAGTTCTCTTGAATCATCTGGTACAGGAAATCCTGGTGGAGGATGGTGCAGCTGTTGGAATTCGGTTTCAATCGCAAAAAAAGCACGAGGAAGAGCCAGAGCTTGCATATGCCGGGATAATTGTTGCGAATGCATCTATCCCTCAGGTTGCAGGTTCTCTCCTTCCTGAATCTTATGCTAAATTACTCAGGAAAGAAATGATTGGTTTGGAACCGGCAGCTTCTTTGTTAACTGTATATTTTGGTTTTAATAAAAAACTTAAGGATATTGGGAACCATCATTACTCAACATTTATTTATGATAAATCGGTTCATAAACCAGCAGATATTCGTTTGAATAATCATGCTGATTTTGATCAACGAAGCTTCACCTTTGTTGACTATTCACAGATCGATTCAAAACTTGCCCCGGATGGTAAAGCGGTTGGGGCTGTATGTTGCGTTGATTATACCTCCGATTGGGAAAGTTTGGATAAAGAAGCTTATAAAAAAAGAAAGGAGCAGGCTGCACAATCATTTATAAACAGACTTGAAAACTTACTGCCTGGTTTTCGTCAGGCAGTGGAATATTATGAAGTGGGAACAGCCAGGTCTGTAGAACGTTATACTCTTAATCCAAATGGAGCAGTTTATGGGTTTGCCCAAACTCCCTTTCGCGTGAAAACAAGGATTATGAACCCGGTAAAGAATCTGTATTTTGCATCGGCCTGGACACAAACAGGAGGAGGCTTTTCGGGTGCTATTTTTAGTGGCTATTTTTGTGCAATGGAAGTGATTAGAGCCAGGTGATATAATTAAAACCTTAGCCTAAGTTGAGCTTTTACTTCTGTTTTTTGACTCCCATAAATTGTATTTATTCCGGATCCAATCATATTTTCATCGGTTAAAGCAGTTCGTGCAAGCCTGAGCCATAGATCTATATGAGATGAAATAGAAGAATGCAGCATTAAATAGCTTCGGATGCCCTTCCCATAATATGCTGGTACCGAAAAAGCATACAGTACATCATTCTCATATGCATAGATCCGGGTGTCCCAGGAATCTGTGTCAAACATGGCAAATCTGAATGTCAGGTCAAGGGGAATTTTCAGGATATGATAAATGACATCCTGATAAATCAGGTAACCCTGATCATTTATATCCCCTTTATTGAAGCCTGTCCATTCGATTCTGTTTCTTAAAATCAGGGATGGTGAAACCGTATAGGAGAGTTGGTATCTCGTTTTCAAACGGGTTTTGTGGATTGTTTTAGTCATCGGCAACTCATCTCTGATGTCTTCTTCTTTTCTTTCTTCCTGAAACCGTAGCTGCATGTTCAGGTCATTACTAAGTGTAAGATCAGCCTGCAAGTAATATTCCCAGCCTTTTGATGGTGCAGATACCTGATATTTTAGCCAGGGGAAAGAGAAGATATCGATGTATCCCGAAATACTAAGTTTTCTAACTGGATGAAACCGGGTGCCAAAATAGAAACCTGTTTCATTTTTATTTTCTGAACTTTCACCAAAGGCATTACTGTAAATAGGGTGAAAATCTTTGCTGTAGTTTCTATACAAAAATGAAACAGACCAAAGCTCATGCAACTGAAACATTCCACCCTGAAGGAAGGCCCATCCGTAGCCCGGGTTGTGGGACATTTCTCCGTATATCATTCCCTTTTTTAGCGAAAGACGATAATCTGCTCCTATTTTACTCCCTCTGGTTCCCCTGAAATCATATTTATTATACAAGTGCTTGCTTTTTATAATGGGTGCACCGTATTGATAATTCAACATGGTAATACCAATATGCCAGAGGTTTTTATTCATTGCAAAATTAAAACCATACAAAGTTTCGTCAAGTGCATTCTTATCTTCTATTTGCGAGGGGGTACCATGTATTCCAGGTCCATAAATGCTTGATATTGATAAGGGCTTATGACTTAGGCTATCCCATTCCAATACATTGGCATCAATTTTTTTGGAGGAAACAAAAAGTGATATCTCCGGAATTCCCAGGTCAATGGTGGTAGCAAATCCTCTAAAGAATTCATTTTCATTAGTCGAACTATATTTCCTGATTTCATTTTTGCGTTTTTCAACCAGCAGTACTTCATTTGATTTCCCATAACTTAAACCGGACCAAAGTGTTAATCCCTGACCAAAAACAGGCTCATAATCACCAATGATCAGGGTTTTTATTTTCCAGATATTCTTTATTTGAAAGAATCCGGAATAGAAATCATAGCCAAGTTGATTGGGCCCTTTGAAAAATGGTTCTCCGGGATCTTTCTCCGCTGTTAAACCAAAGGCCAGTTTTTCCTTATAACGATATCCATAACGGGTATAATATTTCCAGGGGGATCCCTGGTATCTTGAATTTGGATTAATATCCAAAATAGAGTCGGGGTATTCTAAGTAACCTTCCTGGCTCTCCAGGATTCTTTGTGCCCTGATAAATAACTGATTTTTCCCATATTTAAGAGGTCTTTTTATGTATTTTTTTTCTTTCTGGTTCTTCCCGTTTAAATAGATGAATGGTATCAATAATTCTGCTGTTTGTTTATCAAATCCATAAACTAACTGAAGTTCATAAACAGAGAGAATAGGCCCGTTTTTAAGAATGTATTGCTGAAGGCTGTTTAGTTGAAAATCATTGAGGACCAATAATTTTTCAAGTTCCTGGCGACTGGCTGTATTTATGTGTATCGGGTTTTCTGCAAGGATCTCAAGCTGCTCGATTAAACTTGTTTGATCAAGTTGCTTATCTGATTTTGAGGCAGCACTTTCAATAAGATCCTCAATCATGGCTTTTGATTGGGTATCAAGCTTTTGTGAAATGGCAGAAGCTATAGTTAAAGTATAAATGGCAAATATCAAAATAATTTTTATCCGGAAATTATTGTGGCGAAGGCAATGCCATTTCTTCATTTGATCTGAATTCTTTTTCATCCTTAGAATCCATAAATAAAGGTGATGTAGGGAGTAAAACCCAACTGAGGATGGAAACTAAAAGCCAGGTCGGCGCGGATACTGCCAATTTTATAACCGACTCCAAAGCTGCTTTGGAAAGAGCTTGAGTTAATTCCTGCTCTCAGGAAGAGCTGATCAAGTGCTTCAACTTCCAGCCCAATTTTCCATACAGCTGGCAGGTTTGTTTCTTTTTGTGATTCCAGAGCAATCCAGATTTTTTGCATTATATGATAGCCCAAACCAAAACGGAAAGTGGTTGGAAGATATTCTTTCCCATCAATGGTATTGAATTTTGCCCTGCTGGGATTAAAAATATGCGCCCCAATATAAAGATCTTTTATTGGCCTGAATAAAAAGCCTCCTTCAACGGAAATGGTAGATGAGCGACCATATTCATCTGAAATAAAAACATTATGGTAATTTAATTGAATTCCAGCAGAGAATTTATCTCCAAAAAGTTTGCCATAGGCAAGACTGGTTTTTATTTCATGGTATTTTGAATATC
>JAOZKQ010000025.1 GCA_029935275.1 Bacteroidales bacterium
GAAAGTGTAAAACGAAGGCTAAAGCCTACATTTGTATTAAATGTAGGAAAGGTCCTTGCAATATAAGGTTGCTTATTTACCATTCTGTCAAAGAATAACCGAAGGTTAAAGCGATCGCTTAACACATAATCTGCAGTAAATTTGATTGTAATAATACGTTGTCCGGCTGTGGGTTCATTTGTTGCTTCCAAAACCTTTCTCATAATAGTAACATTATCCCGTATCTCCACATCAGCTCTTAAATTCAGATCACTTTTAAGTTCTTTTTGACCTCCTCCCGTTTTTATAACAAATGACAAATCATTAAACCGATAACCCGTACCAATAACAATAGCATTATTAGCGATCTCGGTAAGCTGATTATTAGACAAACTCAGCGAAAGGGTCCTGGATTTTTTAATTTCAAACCTGGAAGTAATACCATTCTTCCAAACCATATCCAAATTAATCAGTGGACTAAATTGTTCATTTAGTGCTACTGCAGCCATATCAAATTCAGGAATAAAATTATAATTCAGACCTCTAAAATCTTCCATGTCATTATAATTCAGGTTTGTTATGTATGCCCCAATGTCATAAGTTGAGCGATATGCATGTGATAAAGTAATCGACCTAAAATATTTTTTTATAAAATCGAGCCTGTTCAATCCATCAAAAGTGATCCGCCAGTTTGGTAAAATATCCATTATTGAGGGTAAAGCATCCAGACCTATTCTGTTGGGGTCCCGATTTGCATAAGCTGCCAAAAATGCGGGAATAAGAACTTCCTGAGAGGTAATAGAATAACCATTCTTATATGGCCCTTCAATTGGCAAGCCCGTTTCAGGATCCATATCCGGATCATAAGTAGGATCACTTTGCTGCCTCAAATTTGCTCTTCGTTGTGAAATAACTTCTGTATATTTAATAAATTTCTGAAAATTTTCCGATTGGTAATTATTTGATGCTGAAATCTTTTCAAATGCCGTTCCAAATGTTATGTAAGACATGCTAAAGTTTCCTGAATAGATAGCATTTCTTGTACTATCAGGGAAATTACCATTTTTATCTGCAAGGTAATAAGCACTATAGTTTTTTGAAATCCTGCGGTTAGCTGTCAAGTCAATCCTTAATCCCCTAAAAGGTTCAATCGTACTCCGGAAATTAAAATTCTCACTATGTGTCATTAAATAAGCCGAATTTAAGACTGTATCAGTGGTCAACCATCTATTTCGAACTGCCTGCTCTGCAAATCCCTGATTCTGATAACCAATAATGAAAGGGACACCGGGAGCAAGGTTCTCACCAATGCGCTGGATTCCCATAATTTCAGTTTGTGGCATATATCCGGGTAAAACCGTACCCTCATTTTGCGAATAGGACAAGGAAATATTTCTGATACCCATTATTATCCTGGCAGAAACTTCTTCAATCATTATAAGAGGATTCGGCTTTCTCTCCTTCTGCCCCTCAACAAATAAAGATGCATTTTTATAATCCTTGTCAGTTGTGAAAGTAATCCTTCGGTCATTATCAATTTTCACATCCCCTGTAATTATTTTTTGATCACTGTCATAAACTTTTACGGTAACGTTCTCCGTCATTAGTTTATGATTAATGACTTTAGGCTCTCCTGCCTTAAGTCGCATACTTTCTCTTGTATAGACAACTTTTTTAAATCTTTTCTGATCCGATTGTCCAAGCTTTCCTGACCGGCTCTTTTGATTGATATCTCTAAGAAAGCCAATTTTATTATATAGGTTCACCAGATTTAACTGACCATTTAATTGTCCTGTATTTGAATTCTGAATACGGTTTCCAAGATTTATATTAACCGTGTCAGCAAACAATGGACCAGCATACCAGTCATAAGTAGCAGTATATCTAGCCGTAAGCGTCACCCAATCAAGCAAAGGCAATTTATTGATAGGTACAGTATAAGATGCATTGAAAGTATGGTAATAGTGTGTATTTCTACCAAAATTTCTCAAACCAATTAATATTGAATCCTTCCAAACCTGGTAATCATCTTTATATCTTTCACGATCTACCCCACCCTGGGGTTCGTCAATACGAGCAATATTACCAGCATTAAAATCAAATTTCAGGCTCTTGGTCAAATCCCATTTCAGATCGTAGAAACGGTTCCAGAAGAAATCTTTTCTAAAAGTCGGATTAATTTTTAAATCCGGATTATCAATATTTCTGGTTTTAACCTCATTATAATACCTGGTTAAATCAGTTCGGAAAGAGAGATAACTTGGGTATAAAGTAAAGTTAAAATCCTTAATTATGCGTAATGCTTTCGCATTTAATGCTTTTGTTTGTCTGAATGGCTCAATGCTCTTAGGCCTTGAATTGTATATATATGAAAAGCCACCCCGGTAGTTTTTTTCCAGATCTAATTCTGTTTTAATATTTCTGGCCTTAATCTCATTAAAAGAATAATTTAATGCGAAGTTAGCAGGGTCATAGATTTTTGGTTTGGCGCTTCTTATACCCACATTTACATTGGTAAAATTCAGGCTTTTTCTTTTTACATAATCCTGGGCATAATACTTAATCGAATCCTTTTTTTCTTTTGTTTCAGCGTGGTTCAATGCAACCTTCAAAGGTATATCAGGATCTAAAGGGTTATATTCCGGATTCACTCTGGATTCAGAATATCCCAGATACATTGGGATATGAACATTTGCTTTTTCAGGAAAAAACTTACCCAATTCAAGGTTAGTTGAGATATCATATTCCAAAACTTCTTCCATACTTCTTTGGCTCACCTTTTTCTCAATACTTCCAAACCCTGGTTTTATCGTTTGACCTGCGATATCAATTGTACCAAGATCAGCTAATTGTGCCTGCAACCTGGCATTAGCTGCCCATCCATTCGTATTGTCAAAACCTGTGAGACGAAGTTCATTCACCCAAATCTCACCTGATTTGCTCAAACCATCATCAGTAATGTCATCGCCACTTCTGTGTGGGTTCCGTACTCCAATCATTATGGTACGTATATCGCTAAGATTAGGATTACCAGCAATTTTAATTTCATTGCCATCTCTTACAATACTGAAAATATCACTGGGTTTTATATTTGAGCCTACTCGTCTTAATGCATCATTCCTGGCCAATTTAAGTTCCTGAAACAACTTTAGATCTATTATCATTTTATTCTCCTCCGGCCAAACAATTAGCTTGTCTGACTCAGAGTCATCCCTATAGAATCCCGGGGGAGTTACACTCAAAGGAATTTCATATTCATAGTAATTGTTACGATAGTCGGTTCCTAAACGAACAAAAGCCGTCAGAGCACCATCTTCCAGTGACCCTCCCTCAAAAGCTTCGGCATGGATCTCCATCTGAATTTTATTGTATTTTCTAAAGTCATAACTTGTATTCTTAAATGCTGCTCTGGCATCTCCATCGCCCAGATCTTTAATATACAATACCATTGACTGTTCATTCAACTGCTGTAACTGAGGATTAGTAGGATCAATTTCTCTGGTAAATCCGGGAGGTAAAACATAATTCACAGGCTCTTTACTGGAATTTTCTTCGATATTTACAGCTGAAATTTCAAAAAACCCACTTTCGGGCTGAGGAACCGTAATATTTTCCCCTCCCTGAAGCAATGAAAAATCATATTTTCTCCATTCACCCCTAACCAATTCAAGTTCTGCAAATCGAAGAACAACAGGCTTTCTAAAGCCACGAAGGTACATTCTCAAAAAACGAATGGATCTAAAGTCCTGTATAGAGCCAATCCTTCTTTGAAAATCAGACAAAGGAATTTTCAGCTGGTACCAGTTTACCGATGATTCCTCTCCATTTGCAAATGTAACAGTTGAAGTAACCACATCAGTAATATATTTTTGTCCTTCGGCAAGACTGTTTTGATTCAAATTTATCTTATACTGATAATAGGTTTCGGTTTCACTTAGGGTATTATCCCTGTTTATATCCTCCACATTAGGTAAGGTTGACCCGGTAGTGGGGTAATTTTCTACTGATTGTTCAGCTGTGGGTGAATTACCTTCCATTCCATTATACTTTTTATAACGGTCCAAAATTCCAAGCTCCTGACCATCATAATCGCTTCCCCTGTAATAATGAAAATCATCACTTGATGGATCTTTACTCATATCCTCATATACAGCAGGATCTACCAGTAATTTCAGGGAGTCCAGATAATTTTGATAAAAGCTCATTTCATCAGAATTCATTAATCCCTCCATTCCAACATCCTGGTATATACGAGAATTAATATCATTATCAAAAGCATTTACCATTGATTGTTTTTTTGGGACCCTTCCCCAGATTGTCGTATCCACATCAAGGACCTCAGGTCCGGTAGGCAATCCATTTTCAAAACTTTTTCTTGAATCATTAAGTATATCTTCTGAAATATCACCAAAGTTCAAATAGAGTTCACCACCTGGATTATCCCGGTCCTCAACAAAAGGATCCATTAGCCAGAATTTCACATATTGAATATTTGCTGCTTCAAAATCATTGGTTTGAACTTCCCGCATAATACCTCCCCACCTTGTTTCCGGATCCCTGAGTTCCCCATCAGAAGTTACACCTGAAGAATATTGGTCAGGTTCCAGGTCGAAGTTATACTGACCTTTTTCATTAGGATAATAAGCAAGATTCAATACGGCAATATTTGTAGGTATGCCACTGGGGCTTTCTTTATTTGGCCATATTTCCTTTTCAAATATTTCTCTAACATAGTGGCTTGATTGGGTAGCAGGATTATTTTTCATATGCGCCGGAGTAGTAGAATTATTTCTTAAAAATAAAGGGTCGATAAAATACCATGCCAATTTAGCTCTGTTATAGCCTGTTACTCTACTATTAACCAACTGCTCTTCAGGGAACATATCAGGCTGTCCAAATGGAACACTAGCCATCACCCAGGCATTCAGGGATTTCAAATCAATAGAAGTTTCACTACCTTCAAAATCGTCAATGTAAGAAGTACCTGCTTTCCCAACAGCTTTTGAATGACCTGGTACAAGTTGTGCAAATTCACCGGTAAAACGGATTGAAGAAGGCGCCTTAGTCTGAATAAAAGGCAATATATCAACTATGTTTGTCAAGAGCCTGGAATCTTTCTGATAAGAAGTATTCAATCCCCACATGATATTCGACATGGGTTCGTCGTTAATATTTACTTTCTGTGTAAGTGGACGCTCCGTAAGGTTCATGAAGGTACCACCTATATTAAAATTATCATTGATATTATATTCAAGATGGGTTCCCAGGAGGGTTTTTGTTTGAAATGCAAATAACTGATTACTTTCCAGAGACACCCTTATGGGTGTTTGAGACTGAAGTAAACCTGAATTAATAATCTTTACCCTACCCAGATTATAATCCACTGTATAGTCCACATTTTCAGTCAATTGAATACCCCCGGCAGTTACTTTTACCGAACCTTTTGGTACATTAATGGCATTTAATGGTATATCGGAACTTGACGAGGAAGAATAAGAACCCGATAACAAAAATTTATTTTTTTCTGAAATTTGCTCAGCTTTTACTTTCGAGGAGTCATATAGTGCTTGAAAAACATATTTATCAGCAATAGCATCATCTCCAATTTTTGCACGCAAATAGGACCCAAAGGGCTCCAGTACCGGAAAGATAACCCTACCGTTATCAGGATTAATCGTAATCCCAGCCATGAAGTCAAACCGGCCATCTGCATTTGGAGCTAACTGCGAATCAAGATTATCAAGATTCAGTACTTCCAGCAAAATATCGTTTGCAATATTCCCTTCCGTAATATAATTAACAGCATTACCATTATTATCATCACGATACAACACATTCAATTGAAAATCCTTTTGACTCAGTTGATAAGCCCCAAGAGAGTATATGTTTTTCATCATTAATGACCATGTTGGAAGCTTTGGAGTTAAGTTGGTCCCTTTTAGTAATTTAAGAATTAAAGAATTAGGAGCATTTATTCCATCCGTTGTAAGCTCTCCAATTTTATATACTTTACCCTGATAGGTATATTCATATGCAACTGCCAATACCTCATCTGCATTTAAGGCTGTGTTAATTGATATATAACCCAACTGCCGGTTAATTGAATATTCTCTTTCGGTAAGTTTTCTGGCTGTTTCAATCTTCTCATAATCCTGGCCTATGATAAATCCTGGTTCAAGCGGAGCAAGCGTACTTGTAATACTGTTAATATTACGAATTCCTGCATATGTAGTATTTAGCGAATTGTACTGACCATTTCTTTGATTATCAGGCAGTAACCCGGCGTTAGTTTGCTGAAATTCAGGCACCGTATTAAATATATTTGCTGAGGATTCACCGAGATCCATGAAAGCCGCAATATTTCTGGATTCCTCAAATCTATTAGATTTATTAGTTATCCAAATTTCAATTTTCTGAATATTAACACCTGTATTTATAACCGGTAAATTTTGTAAAGCCCTGTCATAAGTATCTCTAAAAAAAAGTGATAGGAAGAAGTGTTTATTTTCCTCATAATCCAAAGCCTCAACTTCAAATTCTTCAATTTGGGCTCCTCCTTTTACCTCAATTACCGAAGTTTCTCCTTTCTGTTGCGAAAAAACAGTAGATACATTTAGTTTACCAAACTGCAATTCTGTTTTTAATCCAAATAAACTCTGGCTTCCCTGAATAAGAGTACCAGGTAAAGGAAAAGTCACATTCCCTGCTTCAATTTTCTTAATAATCTCATCTTCTTTCCCGGCATATTCAAGTTTGGTTTGATTTTCAAAATCGAATGTAGCTTCAGTATTATAGTTTACCCCCAACTTCACCTTATCACCAATTGTACCAGCAACATTCATTTGAATCTTCTCCTGAAAATCAAAAGTAGTAACCTTACGTAGGCGTTCTGATAAAGCAGGATTATCAATTCTGGAAGTATTTGTTCCAAAGATAAGCTCAGCGGAACCTTGTGGTACAATGTTAATTACATTGCTTCCAAAGACCTTATCAAAAGTTTCTCCTCCAACATGGAATTCCGGAATAAGAGATTTTTTAAAATCCTGAACTGTACCTGCAGCCCTTTGTCTCCAGTAAGACCGCATTTCCTGGTCAAATTTCCACTTCTTATATTCTTCCAGAGTCATAGTAACCGGCGGGCGGTAATTGATGGTTCCTATCTTTTCATAAACTATATATTTCCCTGATTTTTCATCATATATAACCTCCTTTTTAATATTCGCAGGGTTATTCAAGTACATAGCTGAGTTATAACCCGGAAGAAAGGGATTACCGGATTCATCAGGAAAAGGGTATTTTAAATCAGGGGTAGTATCTGTACTGACTGTGTCTTGCAAAATTAGATTAAAATCCGGAACAGGAATGAAGAAGGTTTCAGCATGCCCATAAATACCAGAGAATAAAAACAAAACAAAAAACAATCCAGACCCTAAAAAAAAATATTTAGATGTCTTATTCAACAGGTTCAAAAAAACTAAAATTTACCAAGTGCTTCTCTGAGTAGTTCCTCCACCGATATTTCCGGATTTTTGGAAATAATACTTTCAACTATCTTTGTTACCGAGGATTTTGTAAATCCTAAAGTTGCTAAAGCAGATAACGATTCTTCTTTAATCCTATTGCTTGAAATATCAAATATTTCACTTTTTTCAGTAGTTTTTCCCACTTTATCCCTTAAATCGACAATAACTCGTTGAGCTGTTTTTGCTCCAATTCCTTTTATTCCTTTCAAAACTACCACATTTCCCGTGGTTATAGCCTCAATAGTTTCATTTGGTGACAAGGCAGATAGTATCATACGGGCCGTATTTGCCCCAATTCCTGAAACAGAAATCAGTAGCCTGAAGATATTCCTCTCTTCCCAGGAAAAAAAACCATAGAATAAATGCGCGTCTTCACGAATTATTTGATGAATGAACAGCTTTGCTTCCTTTGCTTCCTTAGCTTCATTCAGTTGGGTAAAAGTGTTTATTGAAATATGAATCAGATAACCTATATCCCCATTTTCCAATATAACATTTGTTGGGCTCAGCTGGTCAATTTTACCTTTAATATATTCAAACATCTATCTATTTTTAAATTGCTAATTTAATTAAAAATGCTTAAGAATTAAATAGACTGAAAATTGATAAGCAAGCGAAAATTCAAAAAAAAACAGGAAATAATAAATACTTCCTGTTTTCAATATTCAGTTACAATACTTTCTATGACATGCTCTCTTCTTTAAGATTTTGGGCATCAATAACGGCTATGGCTGTCATATCAACAATTTCCTTCACGGTACTTTCTCTCTGTATAATATGAACCGGCTTCCGGATACCAAGCAATATTGGTCCAATCACATCTGCCACACCAATTTGCTGCATCATTTTATAGGCAATATTCCCAGAATTCAAATCGGGGAATATAATGGTATTAACATCTACATTGTTGAGTCTGGAAAAAGGGAACAACTTTTTACGCAATTCGGTATTTAATGCAAAGTTTGCCTGCATCTCACCATCCACAATTAATTCCGGATGGTTTTTATGCAAAATTTCAACAGCCTGACGGACTGATTGGGGACTTTTATCCCTGGATGCCCCAAAATTAGAATAGGAAACCATAGCCATCCGGGGCTCAATATTAAAGCTACGTACCTTAGACGCAGTTAAAAGAGCAATATCAACCAGCTGATCAGCATTAGGATTAATATTTACAGTTGTATCCGCAAAAAAGAACGGGCCTTTCTTGGTAGTAAGCATATACATACCGGCAATATTCTTACCCTCCATGGAGCCAATAATCTCTAAAGCTGGTCTAATAGTATCCGCATATTTTCGTGTCATCCCGGAAATAAATGCATCAGCCTCACCAGTCTCTACCATCATTACACCAAAATAATCCCTATGAAGCATTTTTTCACAGGCCTCTTCATAGTTAACCCCTTTCCTTCTACGTTTCTGATAATAAATCTCCGCAAATTCTCTCACCTTTTTTAACTGGGCTCTGCTTTGGGGATCAATAATTTCTACATCGACAATCTCCAGGCCGTTATTCTTAATGAGCTTACTAATCTTTTCTTTATTTCCAAGTAACACAGGCTCTGCAATACCTTCATAAATAACAGCTTGAACAGCCTTCAATACATTCAGGTCCTGAGCTTCAGCAAATAATACCTTTTTAGGTTCCTCTTTAGCTTTCTGGCGAATTGACCGCATTGTTTTCTCATCGTAGCCTAATCTTTTATTTAACTCTTCAGCATAAGCATCCCAGTCGGTTATATGCTTTCTGGCTACTCCGGAATCTATTGCAGCTTTTGCTACAGCGCTGGCTACTCTTACAAGTAAGCGTTGATCAATGGGTTTAGGTATTATATATTCAGGGCCAAATACCAGATTTTTTACATTATATGCTTTATTTACATTATCGGGAACGGGTTCTTTTGCCAGATCAGCCAGTGCCCTGACAGCAGCAATCTTCATTTCCTCATTGATTTTTGTCGCCCGCACATCCAATGCACCCCTGAAAATAAACGGAAAACCCAATACATTATTTATCTGGTTTGGATAATCCGACCTTCCGGTTGCAAAAATCACATCCGTTCTTACAGAAAAGGCATCTTCATAACTAATCTCCGGATCAGGGTTAGCCATTGCAAAAACAATGGGATCAGGTGCCATAGAAGCCAACATTTCCTTTGAAACAACACCAGCCATAGATAATCCAAGGAAAAGATCAGCCCCTTTCATAGCTTCTGCCAATGTATTAATATCCCTGTCTGTAATAAACTGTTTCTTTATATCATTAAGATCTGTTCTTTTATTATTGATAACACCCCTGCTATCAACCATAACTGTGTTTTCAGGTTTTAAACCTAGTTTGTAATACAAGCGTGTACAGGAAACTGCAGCTGCTCCGGCTCCACTAACCACACATTTCATTTTAGAAATATCCTTTCCTGAAATTTCAAGGGCATTGACCAATCCTGCAGCAGAAATAATAGCAGTACCATGTTGATCATCATGAAAAACCGGAATATTTAGTTCCTCCTTTAAACGATCCTCTATTTCAAAACACTCCGGAGCTTTTATGTCTTCCAGATTAATACCACCAAAAGTTGGAGATATTGCTTTTACAATTCCAATAATCTTATCAATGTCCGTTTCATCAACCTCAATATCAAAAACATCAACATCGGCAAAGACTTTAAACAATAAGCCTTTTCCTTCCATTACCGGTTTCCCTGCTACAGCACCAATATTTCCCAATCCAAGAACGGCTGTCCCATTTGAAATAACAGCAACCAGGTTTCCTTTTGCTGTATATTTATAAGCATCTTCAGGATTTTTTGCTATTTCAAGACAGGGAACTGCCACACCCGGAGTATAGGCAAGAGATAAGTCATACTGCGTATGATAAGGCTTTGTGGGAACAACTTCCACTTTACCCGGACGACCTGAAGAATGATACTCCAGAACTGTTTTTTTCAAAATTTTAGCCATAACATTATATTTTATATTTTCTTTTCAAAGTTAAGATATTTAAACCCTCAAATGAATAACATTCATCATATTTTGGACAAATATTATATGTTTAAAAACAGATAATTATGAATCCGACCTGGCTACCTTCCATTTCCTTGTCCTTTCATTTGAAGAGGATCTTCAGTTAATTCTTTATAATTTCTTCTTTGTTTCAAAATGTCCAAAGCAAGGTAAAGTGCGTTTCTAAAAGAGTCCGGAGAGGAAAGCCCTTTTCCTGCAATATCAAATCCGGTACCATGAGCCGGGGATGTTCTTACAATGGACAAACCTGCGGTATAATTTACGCCGTTTGTTACTATACTTTTAAATGGGGCAAGACCCTGATCATGATACATCGCGAGAACAGCATCAAATTTGAATTGGCTCGCAGAACCAAAAAAGCCATCCGCAGGGAATGTTCCAATTGCCAGAATCCCCTCATTTCTAGCTTCTTCTAAAGCAGGTTCAATAATTTCTATTTCTTCATGACCCAAGAAACCATTATCACCGGCATGTGGATTTAAACCTAACACGGCAATATTTGGTTTTCGAATACCAAAATCAATTTTAAGGGATTCGTTTAACAACCTTAGCTTAGTTAAAACCAGCTCCTTTGTAACAAGTCCGGAAACTCTGGATAATGGAACATGTCCTGTTAAAACAGCTACTTTGAATCTTTCACTTACCATTATCATTAGTGTACCAATTTTCGCCTTAAACTCAGCTTCCAGATACTCAGTATGACCAGGAAAATTAAAATTCGGAGATTGAATATTATCCTTATTGATCGGGGCTGTTACAAGAACATCCAGTTTCCCGTTTTTTAAATCCTGAACTGCTCTTTGAAGACTTGCCAGAGACGCATCTCCTGCAATTTGGGTTGACTTACCTAACTCCACCCTGACTTCATCATCCAAACAATTAATAATATTTGGTCGTTTTTGATTTGCTTCATCAGGAGTTCTGATATTATTAAAGCTGAAATTATTAATATCCAATGCCTTACGATGATATGCTGCAACTTTAGGTGAACCATAAACAATAATGGAAGCAAGTTCATTTATTCGATTATCCTGCAATGTTTTTATAATTACTTCGTAACTTATTCCATTGATATCTCCCTGAGAAATCCCAAGCCTGATTTTTGATTTATTTATCATTTTATGTAATTAAAAAATTAGCAATTTCATTTTACCCAGGGATAATTTTTAATAAAATTAAAAATTAACCTGACGCCAAATCCTGTACCCCCATGCCCTTTATAGTTAAATTCCCCATGGGTAAAAGCCACTCCTGCAATATCCAGGTGGATGTAGGGATAATTTGTAAAGTGCTCTAAAAATTTACCTGCTGTAATTGCCCCTCCATCTCTACCACCAATATTTTTCAGGTCTGCCACTTCTGATTTAAGCAATTCATTATATTCATCCCAAAACGGAAATTCTACAATTCTTTCCCCTACTTTTTCTCCACTTTCCTTGAGTTTACTAAAAACAGGCTTATCGGCGTTTCCCATTCCCACCATTCCATACTTCCCAATTGCAACAGCTGCAGCACCGGTCAGAGTAGCTAAATCAATTAGCAGTTCAGGCTTATATCTCTCAGCATAATGCAATGCCTCTGCAAGAATCATCCGACCCTCGGCATCCGTATTCAGTACTTCCACAGTCAAACCATTGCCCATCTTAATTATATCACCCGGAGCATAAGCATTTCCATCAGGACGATTATCAGTTGCAGGAATAAGGCCAACAACATGGATGGGAAGCTTTGACTTTGCTATAGCAAATATTGCTCCTGCAACAACAGCTGCTCCGCCCATATCTGATTTCATATAATCCATGCTGTCTTTTGTAGGCTTAAGACTTAAGCCTCCAGTATCAAATACTACACCCTTACCAACCAGCACAATAGGTTTTGCATTTTTTGGATTTTCAGGTTTCCACTCTAAAACCGAAAAAGTAGGAGGGTCCACACTCCCCTTATTCACCGCCAATAAGCCTCCCATTTTCAATGATTCAATTTTTTGCTTTCCTAAAACATCAACCTCAAAATTACCTGTTTTCCCGATTTTCTTTATCTCCTCTGCAAGAGTGATAGCGTTAAGGTAGGATACCGGCTCATTAATCAGGTTTCTGGCAAAAAAAACAGCCTCAATTTGGTTTTGTAAATATCCAATTTCCTTAGTTCCTATGCTTGTTCCCAATAGGAGAATCGATTCAAGGGAAAATTTCTTATCTTTTTTATCTTTAAAATATCTGATGAATTGATAATTACTTAGAGCAATTCCTTCCGTTAAAGCTAAAACCAGCTCATCCCGGCCTGTTTTATCAAAGATCCGTATCGTTCCAACTTTTTCCTTAACCAGTGACTTATGAATTTTAAATCCTTCAACTCTTAACCATTCAGATAGTTGATCCCCACTTTTCCTTTCATCAATAAATTGTATGAAAATCCACTTATTAAATAAATTAATATGAATTTGGTTTTCTTTTAACCTTATCTTTTTCTCCGCAAACTTAATTGCCTCACTTGTAAGACCAAGATCTTTAAGCTTGTAAGTTTTTTCAACAAGGTATATAACTGACTGATTTTCTTTAAGCTTATCTAAGCCTGACAGTTTTATTTTCATTTTTTTATTTTGTACAAAGTTAAGCTGAAATAATCATCCAAAAAAGTTTAGGCTTGAATTTCTTCTTAAGCCCTCATCTTTAAGAGTATTAAACCCAAACCAGGCACTAATGTTAAGTTAATGGTCAAATATTGGAAGTAAAATAGCCTAAATTATATATTACTTATACAATATCCGCCTATAGTTTGAAGCATGACCTGGGTGCCCTCTAATAATAAAAATAAGCCTATTAATTTTTTAATATAGAGACAATTACAATTATCGAGTGTACTAATTTACAGGAAACCAAATTGATGATTCTCACTTACAGATTTTCCAGGATGGCAGGAATAAAAGTATTAGAAATATTTCCTTTTGAATATTAAGTACTATTTTT
>JAOZKQ010000231.1 GCA_029935275.1 Bacteroidales bacterium
TTCCTTTGCATCTTCCAGGATTTCCTGAAATTCCAGATTATCCCGCGCAGAATCTAAATAAAAATCGGTAAGCATACAGGGATAATTGAAAAAGCCTTTATCGACTGCTTTTCGCAAGCATCGAATACAGCCTTCTTTATCATCCAACAAGCCATAATTGCCAGCAGTAAAGTACCAGGCTTCAGCATCTGCTATATCATATTCTTCAAACTTTAATGTTGCAGCCAATCCTTCTTCACGATTCCCATTAATTGATGTTTTAATTCCAGTTAATACAAGTACATGTCCTCCGTCAGGCTCCATTGATATAGCTCTATCCATATATTTGATTGCCTGCTTTTGATTCCCCTGCCGGAAAAGTGCCTGTCCCTGGTATGCAAGTATGAAAGCACTTTCCTTATATAGCTTGCTTGCTTCAAATGCTTTCTTATAATCTCCGGCCCAAAGATATGTGATAATAATGGATCGGAATGAGGAATTATCAGGTTCGAGGGAAACGGCTTTTTCCATTTCCAATATAGCTTCATTATTCATTCCGGCATATCGGTAAATGTAACCGAGGGAAAAATGGGCTTCAGCATTATTGGAATTTATTTCAAGCACTTGCCTTACAATATCAACTGCCTCTTCAATTCTGGCGGTTTCAGTATAAAGCATAGCTAAATTGCTTAAAGCATCGATCAGATCCTCATTAAGTGATAATGCTTTCAGGTAAAGGTTTTCTGCTATTTTGGGTTCTTCAGGATTACGTAGTCCATATATGATTGATCGGTGAATGCGGTCACCCAGCTGGTTGTAAGCAGGAGCATAGCTGGAATCTAATTCTATAGATTTATTAAGCATTTTGATGGCAAGCTGGTCTCCTTCATTTGAAAGCGGATATGAAATGCTTCTCAGATAGTATTCATATGCCAAAGGATTAACAGGAATGTCTTTCTTTATTCTGTTCAATTCCTGTTGGGTAAACTGTACATTCAGTCCCTTAACTACCTTTTGTGCAACAATATCCTGAAGTTCAAATGCATTATTAAAATCAACTTCTATTGGCTCGCGCCAGATCATCTCGTTCGTATTTACTTTAATAAGCTCAATATTCAGACGAATAATGTCAGCTTCCATTAAATAGTTACCAATTAAAACATAATCTACTTTTAGGTCATCACCTGCTATGATTGGATCAATGGTTTGTTTTTCGTATTTACGAATGGAACCGGATGGCCGGATTGAAATATTTTTAAGGTAAACCAGGCTTCCAATAATCTGGTCGGCAATTGCAAAGCCCAGGTAATCGGTTTCAGGATCGGGCTTAGTATTGGAAAAAGGGAGTACTGCAATTATCTCGATTGCTTTTTTATGGGCATCTGCTGATTCAATATTTTCACGGTTTTCTGTCTGTTCTTCTTTATTGCCTTGAGGATTCCAAAATATTTTAAAAAGTAAAAGAACCACTACTACAGATAATGAAACGATGATCACTTTATTTATGCGACTGTTTTTTTGTATTGTTTTTAGCCCTTTTTGATCAATTTCCTCCGTTTTCTTAATTCCTTCGGGGGTAATATCATATATCCATGCAAAAACTAAATTAATTGGAAAGCCAATGATCAAGATAAGTAAAAGGGTCTTCATAAAGTAGGCCGGTGCATTAAATGTAGGTAACACGACTGATGCTACCTCAGCAATTACCCATGCCACTATTAAATATGCAATGCCGGCTTTGAATACCCTGCGTCTTTTAAGTTCCGATATGTATTTTCTAAGGTTCATAAATGGGTATCCACATTTTTCTTATGATCTCCTGAAATTTTGGTTCCTCTTCAAAAGTATTAAATACGGAATAAAAATTAATATCATGAAGCTCAGGTTCTCTATTAGTCAATGCCCTATTTAAAAATTTGTACATACTATCTTTTTCTTCAAGAGATGCGTAAATTGCAGCATACCATATATTTGAAACATATTCGACCTTTGATAACAAATTTAAACTATCCAATACCT
Organism: Bacteroidales bacterium; assembly: GCA_029935275.1. Taxonomy (GTDB): domain Bacteria; phylum Bacteroidota; class Bacteroidia; order Bacteroidales; family VadinHA17; genus JANTGF01. The sequence goes on from JAOZKQ010000231.1 coordinate 1,999, forward strand.
GCATAGTACTTTTTCGATCTCCTTCCTTAGCGTGAAGCATAGCTTTGTACACAAGATAATTCGATTTATTTTGGACACTATCCTTAACATATTTTAAAACTATTTTTGCTTTCTCATATTCTTTTTCATGCAGAAAAGCATCAAATAAAAAAATAGATAAGACTGGGTGAAGGCTTTCATCTAGTTTTTTAAAATACTCATCGGCAACCGAAACCATTTCTGAATACTTATTTTGACATTGCAGACGCATTAGATTTTTAGTGTTAGAAGGATTCCAAATATTTGGGTCAAATACCTCTAAATCTTCCATTTTCTCTTTCAGCATGCTACAGTTACCCAAATAGGTTTCCAGCCAAAAATAATGAATATAGGCATTGGCATCATTTGGCATTAATTCTATTGCTTTATCCAAATTTTCTCTTGCTGCTTCACTATCCCAATTCCAGTTATGTAAAACCACCGCTAACTCAGCATATGCCCACCCATTATCAGGATCAAGGCTTATTGCTTTCTTCAAATATTGCTTTGATTTCCTCCAAAGTTCAGATTTGTTTAATTGGTTTTTTGTCACATATGCAGAAAACCAATATGACCTTCCAATACCTGTAAAAGCAAATGAGAAATTTTCATCCAGATTAATTGCTCTTTGATAATATTCAATAGACTCCTTTAATTTGGTTAAATCAAAATTATCCCAGGATTCCCAGTAGGTTTCATTTCCCTTTAAAAAATACTCATAGGCATCCATGTTCTCAGTTGGAAGGGTTTCAATTCTTTCTTTTACTTCAGGGCTAATAACCATTTCTAGAGAAAACGCTACTTTTTTTGCCACCTCGCTCTGAACAGAAAAAATATCGGACCAATCCCTATTATATTCTTTTGCCCAAATATTTTCTTCTTTTTCTTTTGCATTACTTAACTTTACAATCAACTTAGCTTGATCACCATACTTCTGAAAACTCCCATCTAATATGTAATTCACCTTTAGTTCCTGTGCGATATCAGGTATAGTTTGGGTGCGATCTCTGTATTTTTCTACCGAGATGCTTTGGATTACCCTCAAACCATCAATTTTAAAAAGATGCAGGAGGATAGCTTCCATCATCCCATCGGCCAGGAACTGTTTTTCCTTATCCTCACTAAGACTTTTAAATGGAAGAACCGCAATTGATCTTTCAACAACATCTGCCGATTTAATATTTTCAAGGCCTTCTGCTTTTTCCTCTCTATTGCCTGCCTTATACCAAAATTGGTTAATTACTAAAAGAACAACAACGATAGCCAATGAAGCAATGATTACTTTATTCAGGCGGCTGTTTTTCAGGATTGTTTTTTGCGCTTTTTGATCAATATCTTCCGTTTTCTTAATTCCTTCGGCGGTAATATCATAGATCCAAGCAAAAACTAAATTAATTGGAAAGCCAATGATGAGGATAAACAAAAGGGTCTTCATAAAATAGGCCGGTGCATTAAATGTAGGTAGCACCACTGATGCTACCTCAGCAATTACCCATGCCACTATTAAATATGCCAGACTTGCCTTTATTACCCGGCGCCTTTTAAGTTCTGATATGTAGTTTTTTAGATTCATATATTCCTTAAAGTCAGATTAGAACAACTTACAAATATCAATACCTGATTCCCTATCATCAAGAGATTATCTTATTTAGAGCTTATTTTATTCAATATGGCATTTGTATTACCTAAAAATTGAATAAATTCTTTGAAATGTTTGATACATCTGGTTTTCAGGGCCTCAAGTTAGGTTTAAGTTTAAACATGAATCTTATTTTTTAGCTTTATTAAAGATAGAAGCCATGAATCAAGGCAAATTTGTTTACGCTTAATTTACAGATTAACTCCCAAAATATGTTTTTGAGGTTTTTGTTAACAAATATTGTGAGAATAAGCACATTATACTTGTAGTTATATTATCAATATACGTAGCATAATTTTTTAATCCTTGATTTGCATAGATAAGTGAAAATGATTAATATTTTTGTAAATGAAACGGAACAAATAAAAAATTGGGGAAATGGTAAAAGACAAAATTAGTTTCGAACAATACAAGGTAGGTGCAGCAAGTTTTTTTAGCCTGTTTTCACTCGTTGGCTTTATGTTTTATGGTCTTCCTTTCTTTTACGATTATTGGGTACAGGAATATGAATGGTCGCATGCTACAGTTACTTCAGGGAATGCAGTTGGTAAAATTGTGATGGGATTGTTTGCTTTTATTGCAGGATGGATAATTGACCGCTTCGGACCCCGCCGGGTAATGCTTATAGGAATACTAATAGGAGGTGGTGCTGTAATAGGATTAGGTATGGTAACCTCTTTATGGCAATTTTATTTCTTTT
>JAOZKQ010000232.1 GCA_029935275.1 Bacteroidales bacterium
AGATTGGCAAAACATCTCCATAACCAAGGGTGGACATGGTCACAAAAGTAAAATAAATGATATCCGCCAGCTTTGGATCCGTCACTTCAGGAAAAACCAAAGAACCCGGAAAAAGGAGGAGTGTAATAACTGTAAGATATGACAGTAACAAGCCCATCATCAGATAAACAGAAATGGACTCAAGAATCACTGAAATATTAACATCCCTGCTTCGTGCAATCTGCGTCATAAGCCTAATAACCAATAATATAAAGAATAATGAAATTAGAATATTTGCTAAAATATTTAAGATTCTTAAATTAAAGATTATGGTGACCCAAAAAGCCGATAAAATAATAACTCCAAACCTCATGGCTTTAGCACGTCCATCTTTTAGAGTAAATATACCTACTACTAACAATAATGTAAAACTTGTACTATTTATATACGGAAGCAATCCTTCAGGAAACAATGGAATAATAAAAATCATAAAAACCAGCAAAGCAAATAAAGTTATCTGTAGGGTTGATTTTTTAAATTCTATGTCATCTAAGAACTTCAAAACTTTAAAACTTTTTACGATTAATGAATATTCGAAAAGTGCCTCATAAACTGAGACCGTTCATAAAGAACAGGGTCTTTAATACTTCTATAACTCAATTTCCCTTTGAAATCATCAATAGAGTTAAAACTATTTTTATTCATCCAGACCTCTATTTCATTTATGATTGATTTTAAAAAGGGAATTCCATTTTTATACAGAACAGAACATACCTGAACAGCCGAAGCACCTGCAAGCAGTAACTTTATTACAGACTCCCCATCGTGCACACCCGTTGAAGCAGAAATATCAATATCTTCAACAGAGCCGGCAACAATACCAACCCATCGAAGTGTCTGTCTTATCTCAGAAGGAGTACTAAACACTTCAGCTGCTGTTAATTTCAATTTATCCACATCAATATCGGGCTCATAAAACCGATTAAATAAAACCACCCCATCAAGTTTCCTGTGATATAAACGATTAACAAGGTTTGTCAGATTTGAAAACTGCCTGCCCAATTTGAAAGCAACCGGAATACTCAATCTTTGCTTCAGTTCATCAGCCAGGTCACAATATACTTTTTCATAATCTAATGAAGAAGCTTCTTTATTAACCGGCAGAAAAAACACATTTACCTCAAGTGCATCAGCCCCTGCCTCTTCAATCTTTTTTGCAAAATTCACCCACTCGCTGGAAGTAACACAATTTACACTGGCAATAACAGGTATTTTCACCTGTTTCTTTGCATCCTCAATAAGATCGAGATATTTATCAACAGAATTATTTCTTGTATAATTTCTTATATAATCTTCAGCCTCCGGGTAATCATTATCTACAATGTATTGATTAGCTTCATGCTTTAATTGTTCCTCAAAAATTGATTTTAGCACAACGGCTCCTGCACCTGCCTTTTCTATCTCAACAATTTTATCAACAGCATCGGTTAAGCCCGAGCTACTTACAATCACAGGACTATTTAGTTTCAATCCCAGGTAATTCACACTTAGATCAGCCATAATTTATTATTTATTCAATTTCTTGACATTCTTAGTTTCTTGAACCAAATATCAGGCTCCCAATCCTGATCATCGTACTTCCTTCCTCAATAGCAATTTTATAATCACCCGACATTCCCATCGAGACTTCCCTGAAGCTGTTATCTGAAGAAAAATAGGAGCTGTTTAAATCTTCCTGAAGTCTTTTCAGTTTTCCAAATTCAGCTTTTACCTGGCGAACATCACTGGTATTTGTTGCCATACCCATAAGTCCTGAGATACGGATATTTTTCAAATTCCAAAACTCTGTTGAATCTAAAATGGAACGAACTTCATCTTCAGAAAAGCCAAACTTGGTTTCTTCTTCAGCAATATGAATTTGCAACAGGCCATTCATGATTCTACCAGCCTTTAAAGCCTCTTTATTCATAATCTTCATTAGTTTAAAGCTATCAACTCCATGAATAAGATGCACAAAAGAAGCCAGATATTTCACCTTATTGGTTTGCATATGACCCACCATATGCCATTCAATATCTTTGGGTAATTTCTCATATTTTCTGCTCAGGTCCTGCACTTTATTTTCTCCAAACACCTTAAATCCATCTCCCCATGCAGAAAGGATCATTTCATCAGGTTTTGTCTTTGAGATGGGTATTAGTTTAACCCCGGAGGGAATTTCCTCCAGGATCCTACTAATATTTTCAGATACATTTATCATGAATAATCAAAAATATAAAAAAAAATAAAGACCGGAAATAATGCCGGCCCTTTTTTTTAATTAAGACTATGTATAACCAGTCCGCTTCGCAATTTTGGCTCAAACCATGTGGTTTTTGGTGGCATAATATTATCTGTATCTGCAATATTTATTAGCTGCTTAAGAGTTACAGGGTATAAGGCAAAAGCCAGTTTCATTTCTCCTGAATCCACTCTGCGTTTCAACTCACCTAATCCTCTTATACCACCTACAAAATCAATCCGGGTAGATCGCCTTAAATCAGTAATACCCAGCATTGGAGCCAGTACTTGTTCTGTTAATATGGTCACATCCAATACGCCGATAGGATCATCATCGCTATATGTTCCTTCTCTGGCTATAAGAGAATACCATTCACCATCCAGGTAAAGCGATAAATTATGAAGATGCTCCGGCTTGAATATTTCCTTTCCTTTTTTCTCAACAAAAAAAGCAGTTTCCAGTTTATTCAGAAACTCTTCAGAAGAAAGGCCATTAAGGTCTTTTACCAAACGGTTATAATCAATAATAGAAAGCTGATTATCAGGAAAATGAACCGCAAGAAAGTAGTTATATTCCTCTTTACCCGTATGGTTTGGATTATTTTTCATTTTTTCAAGACCAACCAGGGCAGCAGCAGCTGTACGATGATGCCCATCCGCAACATAGCTTGCCGGAATTTTTGCAAATACTTCGGTTATCCTTGAAATGGTGTCCTCATTGTCGATAATCCAAAAATGATGCCCTACCCCATCATCAGCAGTAAAGTCATATACAGGCTTTGTATTGTTCACCACATCTTCCACTATAACATCAAGCTCATTAACAGCAGGATAAGTAAAGAATACAGGTTCAATATTTGCATTATTAACCCTCACATGCTTCATTCGGTCTTCTTCTTTATCCGGTCGGGTAAGCTCATGCTTTTTTATTACACCATTCATATAATCCTCTACTGAAGCGCAGCCCACCAGACCATATTGAGTCTTAGCATTCATGGTTTGGGCATAAACATAGTAGTTTTCTTTCTTATCCGGAACCAGCCAGCCATTAGCCCTGAATTTATCAAAATTCTCTCTGGCTTTTTCATAAACCTCAGGCAAATGAACGTCGATTCCCGGATCCATATCTATCTCAGGTTTAGTAATGTGAAGCAATGAATATTCATTTCCTTCTGATTCTTTTCTTGCTTCCTCAGAATTTAATACATCATAAGGCCTCGATGCTATTTTTTCTACAATATCTGCTGGCGGCCGGATTCCCTTAAATGGTTTTAATATTGCCATATTCCTGTCTATTATTTTATCACAATTAAAAATTAATACGAAGGATGTGAAATTACCCTCCTTTCCTTTCCCTGAAAATTAATTTACTTTAAAGCTAGTATCTCCGTTCTCCAGAAAATTAACAATTTGGTTAGCTGCAGCGATCCCTGCATTTATATTTGCTTCGGCAGTTTGCGCTCCCATTTTCTTAGGAGTAAAAAAATACCGGTCAGGATAAGCAGCTGCTATTTCCTCAGCATTATCCGGTGCAATATCTGAAATATATCTAAAATCAGGTCTTTCCTCAAACATCTTCATCAATGATTCCTCATCAATAACTTCCTTTCTGGCTGTATTCACCAGAGTAGCACCTTTGGGCATCAAATTCAGCAGATCAAAATTAATGGAATTTTTTGTCTTTTCATTAGCAGGAATATGCAATGAAATATATTGTGACCCTGCATAAAGTTCCTCAACAGAACCAAGGGCTTTCACGCCTTCTTTCTCAATTAGCTCATTCTGAACAAATGGATCAAAAGCAAGCACATTCATTCCGAAACCTTTGGCAATGTTTGCAACCAAACTGCCCACATGACCATAAGCATGAATTCCAAGAGCTTTACCCTTCAGCTCTGAACCTGCTGAGCCATTATATCTACCACGGGCCATGTAAACCATCATTCCCAGGGCAAGCTCGGCAACCGCATTTGAATTCTGGCCGGGTGTATTCATTGCCACCACGCCTTTATCAGTCGCTGCAGCCAGGTCAATATTATCATAGCCAGCACCTGCACGAACCACAATTTTCAAATTATTTGCAGCGGC
>JAOZKQ010000233.1 GCA_029935275.1 Bacteroidales bacterium
CATGCTCATCAAGGGTTTCTTCAGGAACATCAATATACAATAAACCTGGAACAGAGCTCCAGTAGGCCTTCATCATCACTTTTGAGTCGAGTTTTGTACCCTTGCCAACCACCCATATCCTGTTCACTTCATTTTTCAGCCCTTTTATCAGGACAGGTCCTTTGGGAATATAATCGAGGTATAAATAAAGAATGGTATGGTCTTTTGACAAGGCAGTTGGACCATTAAAATGCCCGGCAGGCAAGCCGGCTACTGTACCATAGATTGCCTCTTTATGCTTTGCTGTCCATCTCCCCATTTCTTTTAAAATAGTTAGCTGTTCCTCAGGAATCGTACCATCGGCTTTAGGACCAATATCCAGGAGCAGATTCCCACCCATTCCAATAACATCTGAAAATATCCGGATAACCTGACCTGGTGTTTTATAATTATGATCATTCCCCTGATATCCCCAGGAATCATTCATTGTCATACAAAGCTCCCACCATGGGTCTTTGGGCTGAGTTATGGGAACACCCTGCTCGGGAGTACTATAGTCACCATAACCATTAATTCTGGAATTGAGGATTACTTTCGGATCACATTTTCTCAAGTTCTCACTCATTTCCTTCGAATTCCATTTTTCCGCACCATAATCCCAGTCTCCATCGAACCAAAAGAGATCGGGCTTAAACTTTTTACATAACTCCATTAACTGGTCATGACGAAACTTTAAAAAATTATTCCATCTCACAGAATCATTATCATACCTGTTTTCTTTTCTTGTAAAATGCGGATAATCAGGATGTGACCAGTCCAATTGCGAAAAATAAATACCTGTTTTCAATTTATTTTTCCTTAATGCCTTCAAAAAAGGAGTAACCAGATCTTTAGCTGCCGGAGTTTCCCCTACCACATTCAAATCGCTGAATTTTGTGTCCCACAAGGCCACCCCATCATGATGCTTGGCAGTAAGAACTGCATATTTTGCACCACTTTCCTTAATCAGCTTTGCCCACTCATCCGGGTGATAATTTGAAGCAGTAAAATCATTCAATTGCATCATATAATCTTCATAGCTTATATAGCCATTATAAAATGACCAGGATTCATCAATCCCGTTCACTGAATAAATGCCCCAATGAATAAATATTCCCAGTTTTGCATCTTTGAACCATTGCATCCGCTCTATTTTTTCAGCAGTAGTTTCCTGGGACTGAAGTATTAACAAATTCGTTAATACTAAAAAAATAGCAATTATGTTTTTTCTCATCTGTGTATAATTTATATCTATTTGATTATCATTTTTCCGTTTTGCCTTTTCCTTTAGCTTGAGCTTCACACAAGCCTATTTCATTTTATCCGGGAAATCTGTAATAATACCATCAACCCCAATACTTAGCAATTTTTTTGCATCTTTAGATTCATTCACCGTCCATACATTTACTTTCTTTCCGGATTTTTGCAGTTTTTTTATGATCCTTCTGTTCGCAAAATGATAATTTAAACTATATTCATTAATATATGGATATTTTTCTAAGTTAAAATACTCAATTCCTTCCAGTGCTACCATAAACGGCAGAAAACTGAATTTGACAATAAACAGTTTATGCAATTTTAATGCTGGTTCAATCTGATGCAACTTCACTAATACCCCGGTATAAAATGAATGTACCATACACCATTCCAAAGCATTATTATCATTAATAATATCAGCTATTTTTTGTTCAATACCCGGATAGCACTCACTACCACCCTTAATTTCAATGATCAACCCGGCCCTGCCATCAATGAATTTTATCACCTCATCCAGTAAAGGAACCCTTTCATTTTTATATTCAGAAGAAAATTTACTACCTGCATCCAGTTTAAAAATTTCATCCCAGGTTTTAGATTTAATTAATCCTTCGCCATTTGTTGTCCTGTCAAGTGTTTCGTCATGAATGACCACAATCTCACCATCTTTTGTTTGATGTACATCAACCTCAATTCTATCCACATTATTAGCAAGTCCGATTCTTATAGCAGCAATTGTATTCTCCGGACCCAAGGCTCCTGCACCTCTGTGTCCGATAATTATATGTGGCTTACTATTTACCTTTTTAAAATTAAAGAAATGAATTGGAGAGATGGTTAATAAAATATATCCAATAATTACAATTATAAAAAGGCCCAGAAATTTTAATAGTTTAATGAATGCATGCATAATATTTATATTAATGATTCCCTTCTTCTTTAATTCTAACAATATTGGGCATTTTATTGGCTACTTAATGAACATTCAGTTCACCACTCAATCTGATATCCCTGGAAGAGCTCCCGATCATCAGTTTAAATATTCCCGGCTCTACTACCCTTTTCAAATTATCATCCAACATTTCAAGCATGTCAGGTGTTATATCAAAACTGATCTCAGCTGAATCACCTGGTTCCAAATGGATTCTTACAAAACCCTTCAATTCTTTTACCGGTCTAACAATACTGGCCACTTCATCCCGTATATAAAGCTGAACAACTTCATCTCCAGGTAAAGAACCTGTATTTTTCAAACTAAAACTTATCTTTGCATTTCGGTTCCCTTTTCCTTCATCCGGAGAAATTTTTAAAGCCGTGTACTTAAAATTAGTATAACTCAAACCAAAACCAAACGGGAAAAGGGGCTCACCGGAAAGATCATAATAATCATCCCCCCTACCAGTTGGTTTATGATTATAAAACAAAGGTAACTGGGCAACCGATTTTGGAAAAGTTACAGGCAACTTCCCTCCTGGATTGTAATTTCCAAAAACCGCATCGGCCACAGCATTCCCACCCTGCTCACCCGGATACCAAGCCATCAAAACGGCATCGACCTTATCCAGCCACTTATCCATTGTAATGGCAGATCCTCCAATTAATACAAGTACCACAGGCTTACCTGTGGCAGCAACTCTTTCAATTAAAGTCTCCTGGTTACCAGGAAGATCCAAACTTGCACGATCCTGGAATTCACCCTCATGAATACCGGCTACAATAATAGCAACATCTGACTGTGATGCCAATTTTACCGCTTTCGTTATTTCATCTATGCCTTTATTGGGGAATTGATTCCACAGCAATTTAATTCTTCCGTTAGCCGAAGACTCGTAAAAATCTATCCTGATTTTATAACTATTACCCTTTTCGAAATAAAATGGAGCCATGTATGTCCCATAGCTTTGTTTTGCCCAAGGGTCAATTAAAAGCTCATCATTCAGATAAAGCCGAAAGCCATCATTCCCTTCCAGGCCTATCTTAAAATTACCAGTTTTAGGAGAGATCAATGTTCCTCTCCATTGCACTGAATACCAATCCGGTTTTAAGGTGGGTTCAGGTGCAAACAGGGTCCAGTGAAAATCAACTACTTTATCTATCCTACTCATAACCGGCCGGCCTTGAAAGTCAATTCCTGAATAATAATCAGCTTCCAATCCCTCTAAAAAGGAGTCTGAATTCCCATGTTTCAAAAACCGGGTATCAATCCCGGAAAACTCATAAACCTCTCTGCTACATCCTTTTTCATAACTTATTATCACATCAGATTGTACCGTATTTTTTATTCCTTCCAGAATACTAATTTTGCGAATACCAGGGCCACTGTATCCTCCAAGCCGGACCTCCAAAGCATCCTCCCCCAACACCGCAATTGAAGAAATATTTGTCTTTAATGGCAAGGTATTCCTGTTGTTTTTTAACAGTACAAGCGATTCCCTAGCTGCTTTTTCTGCGAGTTTAAAATGTTCAGGTGATCCGTTTACTCTTTCAGCTTCTTCAGGATCAACATAAGGATCCTCAAACAAGCCCAATTCAAATTTCACCCTGAGTATCCTGCGGACAGCAGCATCTATAACCTCTTCCTTTATTAAACCATTTTTAAATGCCTTTATCAATGGGATATGGTGATCATATTCCGTCTGAAAAATAACGTCCAAACCATTATTTATAGCAGCCTGAGCTGACTCCTCCCTGTTATTAACAATATGATGAAGGTCAAGCAAACCACCAACTGCACTGGCATCGGAAATAACAAAACCCTTAAAGCCCCATTTCCCTTTCAGAGTTTCATTCAACAACCAACTATTGGCTGTGCAGGGCCTTCCGTTCAGGGCATTATAGGAGGTCATTACCGAACGGCCACCACCCTCTGTAAAAGATGCATAGTAGGCCGGGAAATAAGATTCATATAATTCTCTTTCTGAAACATTTACAGGATAGCTATCCCTGCCACCATCAGCATAATTAGCTACAAAATGTTTTGGCGTGGTAATAATTCCTTTTTGTTCAAAATTTCTAACAAAAGTAACTGCCATCCGGGAAGTAAGGAAAGGGTCCTCCCCATAAGTCTCCTC
>JAOZKQ010000234.1 GCA_029935275.1 Bacteroidales bacterium
ATGCATTAAAATAAATGCACATTTGGAGAAAATGACAAAAATTTAATTTTTATGTAAATCATAATAATTAGCTGATATAGATACTGGATTTTTGTTATTTTTTATGAATTAATCAGGCTAATTCCATTCAGGTGGTATTCGTATTATAAAAGAATAGTTTATTTTTGAAAGGTTTTAAAAACATATTTGGCTTCAATTACAGTTTAGCATCATCTGACCCGGTGATGCTAAATACTTTAACGCTTTCTTTTACAGGGGAACAGGCTCATTACGAAAAAGAGTTCCTTGAGGAATATGCAATTAAGTCCCAGGGTGCTTTTAGATTTGCCATGATCCTGGCTTTAGTTTTCTATGATCTTTTTGCCCTTCTGGATGTAAATCTGGTTCCAGAAGTTTATAAGCAAATTTGGTTTATCCGATTTGGCATTGTATCCCCAATTCTGATTATTGCATTTTTATTTTCCTTCAGCAAGCTATTTTTAAAATATGGACAGATTACCATCAACCTGGTATGGCTTATAACAGGAGGGGGCATAATCTACATGAATGTGATTATGTCAGGTGAGGGAATCTATTCCTATTATGCGGGTTTAATGTTAATCTTTTTCTTTGGATATACTTTTGTCCGGGCCCGGTTTTTGAATGCTGCATTTATTGGCTGGGTTTTATTTTTGGCTTATGTTTTCACATCTTACTTTTATGCAGATGTGGAAATGGGCCACCTGAAAATTACCAGTGCATTCTTTTTGAGCGCAAATTTAATTGGTATGTTTATTAATTATACCCTGGAAATAAATGATCGCAGGGATTTTTATATGCGAAAGCTATTAGTAAAGGAGCAGGATAAGGTTAAATTAGCAAATGAATCTCTGGAAAAACGTGTAATCGACCGAACTTCCCAGCTAACCAGGACCAACCGGGAACTAAACAAAGAGATTAAAAGAAGGCTTCAGTATGAAGAAGAACGAAATAATCTTGAATCTCAGCTGTTCCAAATGCAAAAGCTGGAAACTATTGGCACCCTGGCCGGAGGTATAGCCCATGATTTTAATAATATCCTTACTCCTATCCTTGGATATGCTGAAATGGCTTTGGAAGAGCTTGGCGAAGATGACAACCTGCGGTACGATATTGAACAAATAAACAATGCAGCTATACGTGCAAAAGATCTGGTGCAGCAAATTCTGACATTCAGCCGTCAGGTTGAGGTAGATATGAAGCCTTTGCAACTTCACCATGTAATCAGGGAAGTCCTAAGTCTGGTAAAAGCTTCCTTCCCTGCCAATATTGAAATCATACAGGACCTTGATCCTGATTGTGGAACTGTTCTGGCTGATTCCACCCAGATACATCAAATCCTCATGAACCTGTGTACGAATGCCAGTCATGCAATGACAGATTTTGGGGGCACACTGAAAATTGAACTTTCAACAACCGAAGTGAACCGAAGCCTGGTGAGAAAAGTTCCGAAACTTAAAGTAGGAAGTTACGTATGTCTTAGTATATCAGATACGGGTCATGGGATGGACAAAGAAACCATGGAAAGGATTTTCGAACCGTTTTTTACTAAAAAAGAAGTTGGTTCGGGTTCCGGGCTTGGTTTGTCTGTTGTTCACGGCTTAGTTAATAGTTTCAATGGTGCTATTACAGTTGAAAGCAAACCTGGAAAAGGTTCGCAATTTACAATTTATCTCCCTCAGCATGGTGAGACAAAAAGTAAAAAAATAACAGGCCTTGACAAAATGAAAAAAGGCAAAGAACATATTTTGTTCATTGATGATGAAGAAGAAATAACCTTTATGGGTAAGAGGATGCTGGAAAGTTTAGGTTATAAGGTAAGCATTTACACAAATAGTATTGCCGCCCTTGAAGACTTTGTTTCAAATCCTAATTTATATGATTTGATAGTTTCAGATCAAACCATGCCTAATATGCTGGGAACTGATATGGTAGAAAAGATGAAGCAGTTGAGGCCTGATTTAAAAGCTGTTATCATAACCGGTTTTGGAGACTCAATTACAGAAGAAGTGGCAAAAAATAAAGGCATTAATGCCATAGTTATTAAACCACTTATTTTAAGTAAATTCAGTAATTTAATTCGGAAGATTTTAGACAAACAAGTGACTAAACTATAGAATTATGAGTAGAGTATTAGTAATTGATGATGAGCCCTACATCCTTTTAATGTTAAAAAAACTATTCGAGAAAGAAGGGTTTGAGGTAGATATTGCAATTAATGGTGACGAAGGAATCAGAATATTTTCAAAATACCCTGCTGATGTCATTATTACCGATATTGTTATGCCAGAAAAAGAAGGACTTGAAACCATTCGCGAATTCAAGCAAACAAATCCGGATCTTAAAATCATTGCTATTTCTGGAGGTGGAAGAATTGATTCCAAAGAATACCTCGACTCTGCCCGTTTATTTGGTGCATCCAAAGTATTCCGTAAACCATTTAAACAAAGAGAGATGGTAAATGCTGTTAATGAACTTCTTAAAGAACAATAATCCTTATAGGGAGAGAATTATACGATTTTTCACTTTCCGGATGTATTGTATCGAAAACATTCAACAAGGTGATCATTCACAAGTCCTGCCGCTTGCATATATGCATAACAGGTAGTTGAGCCCACAAAACGAAAACCTTTTTCCTTCATATCCTTACTCATAGCATCAGATTCAGCTGTTGTTACCGGCACATTTTCTATACTTTCCCATCTGTTTTGAATAGTTTTCCCATTTACAAATGACCAGATATACTTGTCAAATGACCCGTATTCTGTCCTAAGGTCCAAAAAAACCTGTGCATTATTAATTGCAGCGGAAATTTTCAGTTTATTTCGAACAATCCCGATATCTTGAAGTAATTCCTGAACTTTACTTTCATCATAGCCTGAAATCAGATTAAAATCAAAATTATCAAATGCTTTTCTGAAGTTTTCCCGCTTCTTTAATATAGTTAGCCAACTTAAGCCTGCCTGAAAAGTGTCAAGCAACAAAAATTCAAAATGCTTAGGGTCATCATGAACAGGAACACCCCATTCCTCATCGTGGTATTGAATTTCCAGTGGGTGCTTTGCCCATGAGCAACGATTTTTTTCCATTATTCTATACTTATATTAGCTGCGCTGTTATTAATGGTTATTAGCTGCGCTGTTATTAGTTGCGCCGCTATTCTATTGTAAAACCATTTAATGACCATTGAATAACATTAAATGACTATTAATGACTACCAATTACAATTAATAACCATCGTCCAAAGGACTCCTTCGGAGAATTACAATTAAATTACCTAATTTCCCCTACCTCCAGGATAACAAACTCAATTCTACGGTTTTTAGCCCTGCCGGCTTCCGTTTCATTGCCTGCAACAGGCTTTGCTTCACCAAAACCTTTATAGGATAAGCTCTCCTTATTAACACCATTAATCAGCAAAAAATTATATACCTCACGAACCCTTTTTTGAGACAGGATTAGATTATAAGATGGAGTTCCCTGGTCATCAGTATATCCCTGAATTTCAATTTTAATACCCGGATTACTTTGTATAAACCCAAGCAACTTATTTAACTCTGTTAGACTTTCCTTTTCAAGTTCAAACGAATCAAATTTAAAGAAAATATTCCGTAATACCCCCTTTTCACCCACTTTAACCGGATGTAATGGAATATCCATATAAAAAGGATCAGAAATTTCCTTTATCCCCTTTAATGCAAAATTATCAGAATAGAAAAGATAAGCTTCTTTTGAAACATTAAGTGCATAATTTTTATCTGTTGGCAAGCTAACAAGGAATTCCCCGTTATTATCAGAAAATGCCCGAATAGAGGTTTCTCCATTTTCCAGGTTAATTAATTCAAAAACAGCCATTAATGGAGCCTTTGTTTCTGAATCAAAAACTTTTCCTTTAATATAGCTTACCGGGTCAGGTCTGATCTCTGAATAAAGATCAAATTCATAAATATCTTTGCCTGTTGAATCACCAATAGCTGAAGAGAAAAATGCCTTTTTGCCGTCAGCGGTTACAATCATCCCTATTTCATCCGACCAGGTATTGATAGGATAACCCAGGTTCTCAGGCTCTGACCATATACTGTCCTCACTGAAACGGGAAATAAATAAATCATACCCCCCCATGCCAACCCAGCCATCAGACGAGAAATAAAGGGTATGCATATCCTTATGAATAAAAGGCGACATCTCATTTTCCAGGCTATTTACACGGGGCCCAAGGTTCTCGGGTTCTCCCCATTTTCCTTCATCAGTTAATGTTGTTCTCCAGATATCCATCTTCCCAATGCCACCGGGACGGTTACTGACAAAGTACAAAGTCTTTC